>JAJYJD010000079.1 GCA_021789755.1 Bacteroidota bacterium | reverse complement strand
TTCTGCCGAAGGAACCGGATAAGTCCCTGTACGGATGGAGACTTCTCTTCCTTTGGTTGTTTCTGCGGGAAGTTCAGTCAAGATGCGGCCTGAGCTGGCACGACGGAGACAGCTTCCTCCATGAGCTGCGTCTGACGACACAGGTGAGGAATTGCTTTGCCGAACTTGGCGTTGACGGGCAGGCTTCCGATTATGAACTGAGCCTGGTCAGCGAGCTTCTGGAAACTCACTCGGAATCGGAAGCCGGCACTGAGCCGTTAATCCGCTCTTTCATGGGTATGTTGATGAGGCGTTCCACTCAGTCTTTTCTGGCAGTCCATGAGCACAACGGCGTCCGATGGTTCAACAAGGAGCGCTTCGTAGATCTCCTGGGGTATTTCGTTGTTGTCGCGAGCGTCGAGTATTTATGCTCGGAACCGGGTGCATCGCCGGAGGGATCTGAAATACTGATTAACGATTTCATCAAAGACGCTTCTGCACTGGAAAAGTTAGCCGCGAGGGTAGGTTTTAGGTTCGATGAGTTCCTGGCAAGCCAGCACTGATGAACACTTGTCGCGATTACGGGCGACCTTTCCGCCGACGAACACAGGGCCTTCTTGTTTTTTCGAAGGCGATGTGAAATCTTATACATGTTCCTCTCGCGGGCCATACTCAGAGTTGGTTGGCGTCAGCACGTTCACACTCATTTTAAGGATCTTCTTCGATGCAGCTCACATGGATTGATTGGACGGTAATAGTTGTGTACTTCGCATTGAACTTGGCAGTCGGCCTTTATTGCTGGAGGAATACCGCTAAGCGTGCAGGTGACTTCTTCGTCTTCGGAAGGAACGTCGCATGATGGCTGGCCGGGAACCCGATAGTTCTGTGATGATACCCGCAGGTCTTATTTTCTGCACAATAATCTTCGTTGACTTGAATAGACTCGGCCTGGAGCGGTTAAGCAAATAGGCAATGAATGACTTGTTTTTCGGACGAGTTACAAATCTCCGGGAAATTTAAAGATGATTTCAAGACGCATAGAGCAGCTTAGGCGCGAATATTCCGGTGAAGAGCTGAAGGAATCAAAGGTAAACGCCGATCCTCTGAAGCAATTCGAAATCTGGTTTGAAGAGGCGGTCGAAGCTGAGGTTGCGGATCCTCACGCGATGGTACTTGCGACGGCCTCGCCGGACGGGGGTCCATCGGCGCGCGTGGTACTCTTACGCGGCATAGATCCGGAGGGCTTCACATTTTACACAAACTACGGGAGCCGCAAAGCGCAGGAGATACTCTCCGGTTCACGCGCGGCGGTTGTCTTTTACTGGCATGAGCTTGATAGACAGGTCCGTGCCGAGGGAGATGTGACGAAGGGTGAAGACGCGGATTCGGACAGGTACTTTGCTTCCAGGCCGAGAGCCAGCCAGATCGCCGCGTGGGCCTCGAATCAGAGCGGCGTAATTTCGGGACGAAAGGATCTCGACGAACGCTACAAAGAATTCGCCGGAAAATTTAAGGGACAACGGATTCCTCGACCGGACAATTGGGGAGGTTTCAAACTGCATCCGAAGTCTGTAGAATTCTGGCAGGGCAGGCCGAAGCGACTGCACGACCGGATAATCTATGTTCTCAACGGCAGCTCGTGGGATATTCGAAGGCTGGCGCCGTGATGCTGTAACCGCCGCTTCTGAACCTGATTTGAATCATGGCAGCAGATTTCGACGGTGGATATTCTCCCTTTTTTCTGCAATCTTTAGATCGAAGTGGTGACAAGAATTCTAATCCTGATACTCTTGCTGGCTCTGGCCTTTGTCCTTTCGGCGGCCGAGGTGTCTTTGTATGCAATAACCGGTTCAGGGGAGCCTGTCCCCGGAAAATTGATGTCGCGCCTTTTCAGATCGCCGCAACTTCTTCTCTCCACGATCCTCGTCTCAAACGCTTTCGCAGTTTTTCTTTTCACTCTTATCGGCGCCTCGGTCGCCGTCGATTGGGCCGACGCAGCGGCGGTCAGTAAGACAGTCGCCGTCGTCGTTGAGGTCGCAGTCGTGTCCGGGCTCCTGGTTCTTTTTGCAGACGCAGTACCGAAACTGGTTGCCTTCCGGAACTCAGCCTTCGTGGTGAAATGGAGTCTGCCGCTTCTCCTGCTTCTTCTCGTCATCGAAAGCCCCGTCGTTTATCCGCTGAACTCCTTTCTCTCGTGGCTGAAGGCAAAAAGGAAAAGGGAACCTCTGACGATCGACAATGAAGGTCTCAAGACTCTGTCCGGGATAGCCGGAAACGCCGGTGTCATCGAGGAACACGAGGCTCAATTGCTCAGGAAGATTTCATTTCTGGGTGAGAGGAGGGTGAGGGACACAATGACGCCGAGGAAAGACTTGACATCGGTCGCTGAAGACGCGGGGTTTGAAGAGGTTGTCCTGGCGTTCAGATCGAGCGAGCACTCAAGGATACCGGTGTACTCGGGTTCACTTGAGAATGTGGTAGGGATGCTTTATGCGAGGGATTTTTTGCCGGTGCTAAGAAGGCAATCGCTCATGAAGAAATTCACCGCCGGATCTCTCATGCGGGTCCCTGTGTTCGTTCCGGAGACGCAGTCACTTGAAAAGCTGCTTGAAACTTACCGGGCGCATAAGGTCCACATCGCGGTGGTGGTGGATGAGTTCGGCGGACTGTCGGGAATTGTCACGCTCTCAGATGTGGTCAGGGAGGTCTTCGGTTCGAGCGCCGAGATGCCGAGGGAGGGGACCCGGATCGTCAGACTGGCAGACGAAAGCATCCTCGCAAAAGGAAGTGCGAGGGTTGACGAACTCGCGGCAGAGTCCGGCCCTTTCGACTTCGATTATGATCCCGCCGATACGGTTTCATCGCTCCTTATAAGAGTCCGGGGTTCCGTGCCGAGGGTCGGAAGCAAGATCCCGGTCGGGAGCAGTCAATTTGAAGTTGTCCAGGCAACGCCGAAGGCCATTTTGCAAGTCAGGCTCAGACAGTTATATTCAGGCTCTGTCAAAAGCCATGAATGATCCCAGGCACATCATATATCTGACCGGATTCATGGGAAGCGGGAAGAGCACGATAGGGCCTGAGCTCGCGCGCAAGCTCGGCTACGATTTCGAGGATATAGATGAACTGGTCGAAAAGTCGGAAGGACTTTCCATACCCGACATTTTTAGGCTTCATGGCGAAGAGTATTTTCGTGGCGCCGAAAGAAAAGTCTTGAGCGATTTGTCCGGCGGTGACCGGAAGATTGTCGTCGCGCTTGGTGGCGGCACCCTGACAAACGAGGGGAGCAGAAACCTGGTAAAGAATGAAGGTGTACTCGTTTACCTGAAGGCCAGACCGGAGAAAATCTTTCAGCGCGTGAGGCGAAAGCGCAACCGGCCGATGCTTTTGAAGCCGGATGGAAATACGATGAACGATGCGGAGCTTTCCGCGAGGCTCGCAGTACTTCTCAGGGAGAGGGAAGGACATTACATGGAAGCGAGCATAATTGTCAGTACGTCCGAATTAACAATATCGAAGAGCGTCGAGGAAATTGTCTTGAAATTAAAAGGGAAAATCCTATGAAGCCTTTGAGCTACAGGGTAAACTCGACGAGGATCCCCGTCTACATCGGTGATTCGGATTCGCCTCTGATGAGCCAGCTTCGTTCGGCCCAGAGGGCAGCCGTGGTCGTGGATTCGACCGTCGCGACGCTTTACAAGAATTTATTGGACGAAATCAGTTCTGTCGACGCTGCGGTGGTCAGCATCTTCCATGCCACCGAAGAAAATAAATGCCTCGGCAAAGTGGAGGAACTGCTGACACTTTTTCTTGAAAAGAACATCCGGCGCGATTCCGTGCTGTTCGCAATCGGCGGCGGAGTAACCGGAGACCTGGCGGGATTTGTTGCAGCCGTCTACCAGCGGGGGATAGGATATGTGCATGTTCCCACGACGCTCCTCGCGATGGTGGACAGCTCGGTGGGAGGTAAAGTCGGAGTGAATCACAGCGTCGGGAAAAATATGATCGGAGCGTTTCATCAGCCGAATTCGATCGTCATGAATACGAAATTTCTAGATACCCTCCCGAAAGAAGAGCTAACCTGCGGTCTCGGGGAGATAGTCAAGTACGCGGTGCTGAGCGGTGAACCTTTTTTCGACTTCCTGGAGAAGAATCACCTGAAGCTCCTCAACAAAGAAAAAAGATCGCTCCAGAAAATTGTGAGGATGTCTGTGGAGACGAAGAAACGGTACGTGGAGAAGGACCCGAGAGAATTGGGAGTGCGGACTCACCTCAACCTCGGGCACACAATAGGACACGCGATAGAGGCGGCAACAGGTTATAACAAGTTCAAACACGGTGAGGCGGTCCTTATGGGTTTGCTTGCCGAGGCACATATCGCAATGCACATGAAACTCCTCCGCCCATCCAGCTTCGAACGCATACTAAAGATGGTCAGACTTATCGCCCGCCGGAGAGACGAGCAGGTATCTCTCGAAGAGACGTTGAGCCGGATGGCCTACGACAAGAAAATGAAGTCCGGGAAGGTGCGTTTTGTCCTGCCGAACGGCATAGGTAAAGTCGTAATCCGCGACGACGTACCCATGAACAGCGTCGTTGACGCGATGAAATTTGTCGCGGCCGACGGCCTGCTGGCGCTTGTCTAGACTCAACGGGGCACAACTTATGATCACCTACAAACAGAGCGGCGTGAATATCGACGAAGCGGAAAAACTCGTAAGGAGAATAGGGCCGCTTGCGAAAGGGACGTTCAATAAAAACGTATTATCAGAAATCGGATTCTTCGGGGGATTTTACAACGGGAAGTTTCGCGGCTATCGCAATCCGGTTCTCGTCTCTAGTGTCGACGGTGTCGGGACGAAGGTAAAGATCGCTATCGAGATCGGGAAACACGATACCATCGGGCAGGATCTTGTCAATCACTGCGTGAACGATATAGGAGTTGGTGGGGCCATGCCGTTATTCTTCCTGGATTACTATGCGTGTGGAAGGCTGAACGCAGATGTCGCGGCAGAAGTCGTCGGCGGATTGGCGAAAGCCTGCAAGGAGAATGGTCTTGCACTCATAGGCGGCGAGACCGCC
This sequence comes from Bacteroidota bacterium, assembly GCA_021789755.1. Taxonomy (GTDB): domain Bacteria; phylum Bacteroidota; class Ignavibacteria; order Kryptoniales; family JAKASW01; genus JAKASW01. The sequence goes on along the minus strand of JAJYJD010000079.1, from coordinate 8,057 downwards.
GAGATGCCCGGCGTTTACTCGGAGAATGATTACGATCTGGCAGGTACCATTGTCGGCGTCGTCGAAAGGGCGAAGGTGATCGACGGGAGCAAAGTGAGGAAGGGCGATGTGCTTGTCGGCGTTTCGTCGACCGGATTACACACGAACGGTTATTCTCTGGCAAGGAAGACGCTTCTTTCGCAATATAAAGTCGAAAGCTATGTACAGGAACTCGGCGAGACCGCCGGGGAGGCGCTGCTGAGAACACACAGGTCGTACCTGGGTGTTATACAAGCCGTCACGAAAAAATTCCATGTGCACGGAATGGTACACGTTACAGGCGGAGGGATTGAGGGGAATACCATCAGGGTAATCAGGGAACCGAGAAAGTTCGAAGTGTTCTGGGGTAAGTGGCAAGTTCCTCCCATCTTCCGGCTGATTCAATCGATAGGTGGTGTTCCCGATGAGGACGCAAGACGAGCCTTGAACATGGGAGTCGGGCTGGTCATCATCGTACCGGCTAAGGAGGCGGAGGATCTACTTTCAAGTCTCAAGAAGAAGGGCGAAAACTCGTTTGTAGTCGGGGAAGTCGTAAGTTAGAAGAATGTGACTGTCACCATGAAGGCGATTGCTATATCAAGCCCCGCCTCTCATTTCGAACCACACCTTTCGCGGTGAGAAATCTTCTCTGGAAGTCCACAAATGTCAGCGTGTAATTCATCCGCAAGAGAGCCTTCCACTCTCCGGGCTCGAATACGTTCGAGCGGGGGTCTGTCGGAATAACCTGTCGGCTTTGATTTGAAAGACGGATATGGCAATTATCGTCAGGGAGGCGGAAGAAAAGTGACCGTCACCATTAGGGTGGCGGTCACATAAGAAGATATTACCAGATTTTAGCTCTAATGCTGTCTGCTCTATACATCGGATCGCCCGGCTTGACGTCGAACGCTGCGTAGAACGGCGGGAAGTCAGAGAGCGGACCGTTGCACCTGAACTCGTTCGGCGAGTGCGGGTCGACGATTAAACGCTGTCTCAAGGCTTGAGGTCTGTCGTTCTCGCGCCACATCTGCGCCCACGCCAGGAAGAAGCGCTGCTCGGGCGTGAAACCGTCTATCTTCGGCGGAGGTGTTTTGCCCTTCAGTGTATTTTCGAAAGCCTGGAACGAGATCGAGATTCCACCGAGGTCGGCAATGTTCTCGCCTTCGGTGAGCTTCCCGTTGACATGCAGGGAATCGAGGACTGTGTAGGAATCAAACTGATTCACGAGGACATCTGCCTTCTTCTTGAAGTTGGCGGCGTCTTGTTTTGTCCACCAGTCTTTCAGGTTTCCTTTGGCGTCGAACTGGCTTCCCTGGTCGTCGAAGCCGTGTGTCATCTCGTGCCCGATGACCGCGCCCATTCCGCCGTAGTTGACGGCGTCGTCTGCGTCAGGATTGAAAAACGGCGGCTGCAATATGCCGGCAGGGAAAACTATCTCGTTCATGGACGGGTCATAATATGCGTTCACGGTCGGCGGAGTCATTCCCCACTCTGTGCGGTCGACCGGTTTGCCTATCTTATGCACATCATAGTTGAATTCGAACTCGTTAGCCCGCATGACATTTAGCACGTAAGCTCCGCGTCCGATAGTGAGTCCTTTATAGCTCTTCCATTTGTCGGGGTAGCCGATCTTGTTGACGATAGCCTTCAATTTGATCAGCGCCTGTTTCTTCGTAGCCTCGCTCATCCAATCGAGGTTCTTGATCCTCTGTGCGAACGCGGCTTCCAGGTTGTGTACCATCATCTCAGCGCGCGCCTTAGCCTTCGGAGAGAAATGTTCCCCCACGTAGAGCTTCCCGAGCGCGAATCCGATAGATTCGTCGATCCTTTGAATCACACGCTTCCATCTCGGCTGAAGTTCCTTGGCACCTGTGAGGACGGTTCCGTAGAAGTTGAAATGCTCATCCACGAACTTTTGACTGAGATACGGCGCCATGGAATTGATCAAATGCCATCGGAGGTACACTTTCCAGTCTTTCAGCGGCATCTCTTTCAGCATGAGGCCGACTTCCTTTACAAATTTCGGCTGTGCGACGTTGATCTTCTTTATTCCCGAAAGATTGAAATAGCGGACGTAAGAATTCCATGAAAAATCCGGTGTGAGAGCAGTTACCTTCGCAAGCGTCATCATGTTGTAGGTCGCCTTCGGGTCCCTTCTTTCGACCCGTGTCATAGAAGCCTCCGCAAGCCGATTCTCTATGTTCATGACTGTCGCGGCCGCATCGGACGCGGTCTTTTCGTCATCGCCCAGAGTCGTGAACATTTTCGTCACGTAGTTGTCATATTCCTTGAGGATTTCCTTCGACTGTGGGTCTGTCTTTGTGTAATAATCGCGGTCGGGAAGGCTGAGGCCTGATTGGTGTATTCCGGCGATCATCATTTCGCTGTTCTTGAGATCCTGCTGGGAAGCAAAGTAAAAAAGGATGTTTACGCCCTGACGTTGAAGTTTAGCTATAACGGTTTCCAAGCCTTTGAGGTCTTTGATACCGTCGATCTCTTTGAAATACGGTTCAAGCGGTTTTGCACCGTCCTTGTCGATCGCCGCTGTATCCATGCCGCTGTAGTAAAGGTCGCCGACAAGCTGCGTGCCGCTCCCTTTCTTTGCGGTCTTGTCAGTGGCGGCCCGCTCGGCGATGGCATGAAGTATGCCCAGGTTGCGGTCGAACAGCTCAGAGAAACTTCCCCATCTGCTATAAGCTGCCGGGATTGGGTTAGTTTTCAGCCAACCGCCGTCGGCGTACATGTAAAAGTTCTGGCGGGGACTGACCGTAGTATCCATATTCGCCGGATCGAGCGGCGGAATGGTTTGAGTATTCGGTTTTTCCTGGGTCATGGCTTTAGAGTTTTCCATGGGAACAACCAGGAAGAAACCTACCATGATCAGAGGTAAAAGTGCACGAATTGTAGTCATGCGCAGTCCTTCCTATTTTTGTCTTGAAGTTTGCCGAGAATGTTACTCCGGGCGAGAGACCGTCCCGTTTAGTTAAAACGTTATCTTTCTGCCAAACGGAAGCGTTGTGATAAACCGAAAATTTACTAATCAATGGTGCGATTGAACACTACTCTAATGTTGTTATATTCATGTAATTTACTAAACGGAAACCGAATAACAATTGTTTGATTTTTCGACAATTTGCACTTTAGTGTTCCATTTAGATAATTTGGCGGTTTATTTCGAATTTATCATAAGCGGCGCTTGTTAATCGCTGAAAGGGGCCAAAACCCGCGACAAATTGCTTTTATGCCATCATGAAAATAAATTCAAGATATGATAGACCTGTCCGGTAAAGTCGCAATCGTGACCGGGGGATCAGTTGGAAGTGAGCTTGCCCGCGGATTTCTCGAGGCGGGCGCTAATGTCGCGTTCGTATATAGGAACCCCGGGAGAGGCACTGCGCTACGGAAAGAGTTCGAGAAATTCTCGAGCACGTTTCAACCTGTTCAAGCCGACCTGACGGACGCCGGGCAGGCCCGGAATGCAGTTGTGTCTGTGAAGGGAAGGTTTGGACGAGTCGACTTCCTTCTCAATTCGCTCGGCGGGTGGCTCGGCGGCAAGAAGCTGCATGAACACTCGGCTGCCGAGTTGCAGAAGATGTTTTCGATGGACGTTTTTCCCACTTTCAATATTATGTCTGCCGTCCTGCCGCTGATGGCGGAGCAAAAGTTCGGCAGAGTGGTTAATTTTATCTCGATGCAGGTTTTCGGATCGGGAGCAGGAAATTCCGTGTACACAGCATCTAAAGCGGCTATTCTTGCGCTCTCGAATGCCGCCGCGGAGGAGTACAAGAATGACGGCGTTTCAGTCTTCGCAGTAGCACCGTCTACCATCGACACGGCGGACAACAGGAAGTCGATGCCGAAGGCGGATACCAAGAAATGGGTTAAGATCGATGAGATAGTCGCAGCGCTGCTGTTCCTTTGCAGTGCAGGTGATTCTCTCAACGGCACAGTTTTAAAATTTCCCGGAAGGATATAATGAGTCTGAAAGACATACTCAACGACGATATTAAGAGGTCAATGCTCAAGAAGGAGACCCTGCGTCTGGAAACCCTGAGGATGGTAAAAGCAAAGCTCCTCGAGAAGGAAGTTGAGAAGCGAGTAACGCCTGAAGGAATGACAGATGAAGATGAGATGCAGGTGCTTCTTAGCTCGGCGAAGATGAGGAAAGAGTCAATCGAGGAGTTCGACAAGGCTGGCCGGAAGGATCTCGCCGACAAGGAACGGAGGGAGCTCGAGATAATCCAGGAATACCTGCCGAAGCAGATGAGCCGTGAGGATATTGTCAAGCTGGTCGATGAACTGGCGGTGAAGCTCAGCGTCCAGGGGCAGAAAGATTTCGGCAAATTGATGGGCGCCGCGATGAAAGATTTGCGCGGCAAAGCGGACGGCAAAACGGTTCAGGAAATAGTTAAGGCGAAATTAGGATGAGTGGTTTCGACGTCATTCTGGCATTGGTGCTTGCGGCATTCATAGTAAGTGGATTCACAAAAGGGCTTGTCGCGAAAATCCTATCGCTCGCCGCCCTCGTGACAGGCATCGTTATTTGCGCCCAATATGGAAAGGACATCGCGGTTTTTCTGGCGGGCCTTACCGGCCTCAACGAGGTGGTCAGCGGTGTCGTGGGCGTCGCGGCAATCTTCATAATACTCTTCATTGTGGCCAAAATCGTAACGAGGGCTTTCAGGAAGATTTCGATCTTCCGGATCTGGGACAAGCTGGGGGGAGCGGTGTTAGGGTTTCTCGAAGGGGCGCTTCTCCTGAGTCTGCTCCTTTTGTTCATCGCAAGACTTGGCTTCCAGAGCGAAGGACCGGCGCTGGGTAAGTCGTACCTTTCCCAGCCGATTAAGAATTTCGCTCCCATGGTCTACAGGACCTTCATTTCGAGAGAACCTTCAAATTCGTACTTCGACAAATTTTTTGAGTATTTGCCAAAAGACAAGCCATCCGACTCCAAGTAAACTCCGCTGCCGTGGAACGGAGAAGCCTGATGAAAGAAGGTGGATCTCCCCCCAGTCGCCTCCGGACTCTCGAAGATTACGGATCCCCGACAGGCTGAGAACCTATCAATACAGGTACTTGTGATGATTGAACGCGATTCCGAATTGGCCCGCTCGTTCGAGAAGCTTGAGTTTCCCAGGCTGGTTTCATACCTCAAGACGCTCTGTCAAACGGAGCTCGGTGAGAAGTACCTCGATTCGATTCCGATCTTCTCTTCGAAGACAGACCTCGAGAGGGAATTCAGGCTCGTCGATCAGGCACATTCTCTCGCAGTCAGGAACATTTTTCCCGATCTGACCGGTTCGAAGGACGTAAGACCGTTCCTTGCCCACGCGGCCAAGGAGGGAAGTCTCCTCCAGGGGAAAGAACTCCATACGATCGCAGTCATACTTCACGTGGTCGACAGTGTGCGGAAATCTCTTCTCAAACAGAAAGGCGAGCTTCAGGAGATCTCCGAGCTGGGCTTCAGGCTCTATCCCGACACGATACTTGAGTTCAACATTAACCGAGCAGTGGACGAAGAAGGAAACATCCGCGATGACGCCAGCAAGGAGCTGCATAGGATAAGGACGAGCCTGAACCGTACGAGAGGGAATCTTCGGAAGAAAATAATGACGATCGCGCGCTCATATTCCGACCAGGAATATTCAGAAGAGGATATCTTCACTCAGCGGGATGGACGATTGGTTTTGCCTGTGAAGGCCGAATTCAAACGACAGCTTCCCGGCTTGATTCATGGTGCGAGTGCGACGGGGCAGACCGTTTTCATCGAACCTTCGGCGGCTGTCGACCTAAACAATGAAGTTATATCCCTGCAATTTGAAGAGCAGCGTGAAATTGAAAAGATACTTCACGAGCTCACAGGCCGCATCCGTGAGGTTGTTCCGAAGCTTGTCCAGGATGTGGAAGTCCTTTCGCATCTCGACAGCCTCTACGCGAGGGCGGGATACGCAATGAGGCTTGCTGCAATTGTACCGCAGGTCGGCGCAGTCGCAGTTCCTCGTTTAGTGAAAGCCCGGCACCCTCTGCTGGCAATCAAGACAGGCAGGGAACGGGTTACTCCTGTCGACATGTTCCTCGACGATTCGACGCGGGTTGTGGTTATCAGCGGACCGAATTCCGGCGGCAAGACTGTGACTCTGAAGACGCTGGGACTCTTCGTACTCTGCAACCTGGCAGCGATTCCTCTCACGGCTGATCCCGGCACCGAGCTGCCGATCTACGAGAATATCTTCACAGAAATCGGAGACGAGCAGTCGATTGAAAACGACCTCTCGACATTTACATCCCGCATCAAGCATATCGTCGGCATCCTGGGACGCGCCGATGAGAAATGTTTGGTGCTCATAGATGAATTCGGCGAAGAAACCGAGCCCGCTGAAGGTGCGGCACTTGCCTCTGCGGTTCTGGAAGACCTGCGGGACTCAAATGCGATGACTCTCGTCACTACCCATAATTCCGGGTTAAAAGTTTTTGCAAGCGAAGCGCCGGGAATGCTGAATGCAGCGATGGAATTCGACCAGAACACTCTCAGGCCGACTTACAAGCTCGTTCTCGGCAGACCGGGATCGAGCTACGCCTTTGAGATAGCACAACGAACGGGAATCGGGGAACCGGTTATCAGAAGGGCCAGGAAATACATCGGTGAGGGAAGAGACAAGCTCGAGAAGCTCCTTCTCAGGGTCGAGCAGCTCGAAAACGAACTTCGGGATCGTGTCGTGGAGATAAAGAAGGAGCAGGAACTTGCCGAGACAATGAGGCAGGAGTACGAAAAGAAAGTCCACTCGGCAAAAAAGGAAGCCGCGGAAATAAAGCGGAAGTCGATTGAAGACTCTGAGAACCTCATTGCCGATCTTAACAGGAAAATCGAGAACCTGGTGCGGGAAATTCGTGAGACGAAAGCTTCCAAGGAGAGCATCAAAGAAGCTCAATCACGCGTCCAGGAGTTGAAGGGGCAGGTCTCGAACCTCAGAGACGCCGAGAGTCAGGAGGCCAGGAAGGAGTTCCGGATCGGCGATTCGGTTTTAATAAAGGGGACACTGCTTGCGGGCGAAGTGTGCGAGGTGTCGAATGAAAAGGGTGAACTTCTCGTTGAAGTTAACGGCCTCAGGATGCGGGTACATGAAAGCGAGTTGAAAGAGACGAATCGCAGAACGGTAAAGCGAGCCGAAGCGACGGTCGCAGTCCAGTCAGGCATATCCACGAAAATGGATATTCGCGGGATGCGGCCCTACGAGATTCAGGCGTCTGTGGAGAAGTTTCTCGATGAGGCATATCTCGGCGGACTAAAGCAAGTTGAAATAGTACACGGCACGGGAACGGGATCTTTGAAACGCGCGGTAGCCGATCTGGTTAAAACGCATCCCTTCGTCATCTCATTTCGCTCCGGTGAGATGGGCGAAGGAGGACAGGGTGTTACAATCGTCGGATTGAAACCGGATTGAATTACTTCAGGTTCCTGCGAGCCGGAACGATGTTAGAGAATCGAAAGTTGAAACACGGAAAAGAAATGGTTCCCAGTTCGAGATCATCAAAATTTAGATCTGATATTCATGGATAGCAGGATCAGGAAAGTCCTCGTTGCGAACCGCGGAGAAATCGCGCTGAGAATAATGCGGACGCTGAGGGAATTGGGAATAGGTACCGTCGCGATTCATTCGGAGGTCGATGTGACTATGCCGTTCGTCCGTTATGCAGACGAGGCATATCCGCTCGGGGGCAAAGAGGCCCGCGACACATACCTGGATATCGGCAAAATAATTTCAATAGCGAAGAGGTCGGGTGCAGATGCAATCCATCCCGGATACGGATTCCTGTCGGAGAATTCCGAATTTGCACGGGAGACGGAGAAAAACGGGATCATATACATCGGACCCGGCGCTGACGCGATCAGGTCGATGGGTGACAAAACTGAAGCGAGGAAGATAGTCGGCGGTTTCGGAGTCCCTGTTGTCCCCGGAGCGCGTGACCCGGTAAGCGGCGTGGAGGAGGCGGCGGCGATCGCAGCTGAAATCGGTTACCCGATTCTGGTAAAAGCCGCT
>JAJYJD010000078.1 GCA_021789755.1 Bacteroidota bacterium | reverse complement strand
TCTCGCGCAGGGAATCGTCGGCGGACACATGGCCTGGCCGCTTGTAATAGTCGGTATGATAATGGCGTTCGGTTTCATAATAAGCGGCGTGCGCAGCCCCATGCTGGTCTTCGTTGGCATGTACCTGCCGTTCGGGACCGTCGCGGCGATTTTCGTCGGCGGGTTGATCAGGGGGATCGTCGACATAGTCGTGAAACGCCGGAAGTTCAACGAAGCGCAGGGGGCCCGTGTCGAAAACACAGGTATCCTCCTCTCATCCGGTTTCATCGCCGGTGAGGCGTTGACAGGGCTTGTTTTTGCGGCGCTTGCCTTCTATGACATCAAGTGGCCATCTATTTTTGTGAACCCGAGCTTCGGTGTCAGCATACTTGTGTTCCTGCTGCTCGCACTCATTCTGATTTATTATCCGTTGAAGAATGCGGGTTCGCCCGACCAGCCGGCTCCTCCGAAAGTGGCGATGTAGGACCGGGATTCAGCGGATTAGTTGGATTAACGGGATTTGGAAGGGCGGTCGCGAGGCCGCCCTTTGATTTAGTGGGGGATGAAATATTTCTTCCTTAAAGGTTTTCGAATCGTGAGCTATATTTCAATTCAGAGCTTCTTTAGCACAATAAAATCAAAGGAGACCCCATCATGAAGTATTTCCGCGTCGTATCCGTCTTTCTGCTGGTGAGCTCGTTCGGTCTGGTTTTCGGTCAGTCGGAACGAAAGAGCGCCCAGACAAAGTCAGACAAAAACGATGTCATGTCCTCCGCGACATTCAGCGGGCTTGAGCTGCGATCGATAGGGCCGGCGTTCACGTCGGGCCGCATCGTCGCGCTTGCGGTAGATCCGAACAACAGGGCACACTACTATGTCGGAGTCGCCTCGGGCGGAGTATGGGAAACTTATAATGACGGTACGTCGTGGGACCCTGTCTTCGAACATGAGCCGGTATACTCGATAGGTGCCGTCACAATGGATCCGAAGAATCCTTTCGTCGTCTGGGTCGGCACGGGCGAAGCTAACAGCCAGCGCAGCGTCGGCTATGGTGACGGTATCTACAAGACCGAAGATGGCGGAAAGAATTGGACTAATATGGGTCTCAAAACCTCCGAACATATCGGCAAGATTCTAATCGACCCGAGGAACTCCAATGTTGTTTTCGCCGCGGCACAGGGACCGCTTTGGGGTCCAGGCGGCGACCGCGGTCTTTTCAAGACTACCGACGGCGGAAAGACATGGAAGAATGTGCTGAAGATCAGCGAGAACACCGGCGTGAACGACGTGGAAATGGATCCGGCGAATCCCGATATCATGTACGCGTCCTCATATGAAAGACGTCGCCATGCCTGGGGGTTCATCGACGGCGGTCCCGAGAGCGGCATATACAAGTCGACCGACGGTGGAGAAACATGGTCAAAGCTGACGCACGGGCTGCCTGGCGTCGATATGGGAAAGATCGGGCTTGCGATATCTCCCGTCAAACCGAATATCCTGTACGCGACCGTCGAGGCGGCGAAAGGTATGGGGGGAATATTTCGCTCGACCGACTATGGTGAAACGTGGGAAAAGCGGAACAGCTACAACGAGACCGCCATGTACTACGCGACAATTTACGCCGACCCGCAGAACGTGAACAGGATTTACCTGATGGGCACCTACCTTATGGTTTCCGACAATGGCGGGAAAACCATGGATCATCTCAAGGAGACCTGGAAACATGTCGACAGCCATGTCATGTATATCGATCCGAAAGATCCGGATTACTATCTCGTCGGATGCGACGGCGGACTCTACGAGAGCTTCGACCGCGCGGAGAACTGGGACTTCAAGAGCAACTTGCCAATAACGCAATTCTATGACGTGGATGTGGACAACTCAAAGCCTTTCTTCTATGTGTACGGAGGCACGCAGGACAACAACTCGGTCGGCGGTCCCTCCCAGACAATGAGCGCTTCCGGGATCGTAAACTCGGATTGGTTCATCACAGTCGGCGGCGACGGCTTTCAATCGCGCGTCGACCCGGTTGATCCTAATACCATCTACGCTGAAAGCCAGTACGGTGGCCTCGTCCGTTTCGACAGGAAAACCGGCCAGATGGTGGGAATTCAGCCCCAGCAGGGGAAGAATGAGCCCCCGCTCCGCTGGCAGTGGGATTCGCCGATACTCGTCAGCCCATTTCACCATACAACCGTTTACTTCGGTGCTAACAAAGTATTCAAGAGCACCGACCGCGGCGACAGTTGGACCGAGATAAGCGGCGACCTGACGCGACAGATTGATGTCAACAAGCTGAAGATTCTCGGCAGAGTATGGGGGCCTGACGCTGTCGCGAAAAATACTTCCACATCCTTCTATGGAACCACCACGAACATATCTGAGTCTCCACTTAAAGAGGGACTGCTTTACGTCGGAACGGACGACGGACTCATACAGGTTACAGACAACGACGGGAAGACCTGGCGCAAGATCGACAAATTTCCCGGCGTGCCGGACATGTCGTACGTCTCGCGTGTCATCGCGTCGAAGCACGATGTAAACACGGTGTACGCCGCATTCGACAATCACAAGAACGAAGACTTCAAACCGTACTTGCTGAAGAGCACGGACCAGGGAAAAACCTGGAAGTCGATAAGCTCCAACCTTCCCGAGAACGGACCTGTACTGGCTTTCGCGGAAGATTACCAGGACCCGAATCTCCTTTTTGTGGGAACGGAGTTCGGCCTGTTCTTCTCGAACAACGGTGGGGAGAAGTGGATCCAGTTGAAGGGCGATTTCCCGACGATCCCCGTCCGCGATCTGGCAATACAAAAGCGCGAGTGCGACCTTGTAGCCGCCACCTTCGGCCGCGGTTTCTACGTGCTCGACAACTATTCACCGCTGCGTACTGCTGACGAATCGACCCTTTCGGAGAACAGTATCCTCTTCCCGGTGAAGGACGCGATGATGTACATCCCATCTCAGCCTCTCGGCGACAACGGGAAGGCGGCGCAGGGAGAATCGTATTACACTGCCCCAAACCCTCCGTTCGGCGCGGCCATGACCTACTATATAAAAGAAAGCCTGAAGACTGAGAAGGAAATTCGTCAGGAAGAGGAGAGCAAGGCCGAAAAGAGCGGCGCCGCGATAGCATACCCGACGGAGGAACAGCTGACGGCGGAAGGAATGCAGCCGTCTCCGTCAATCGAGCTCAAGGTTACAGATGAATCGGGAAATGTGGTTCGCCGGATCGACGGACCCGTTACTTCCGGCATCCATCGCGTGAGCTGGGACCTCAGATATCCCAGCATGGTCGTCCGTAAGAGACCGCAAAATTACGGTTCGGACGACGGGCCTCTCGTAATGCCGGGCAAGTACACCGTCACACTGTATCAGCAACTAGATGGGAAGACGACCCAGCTTTCGCAGCCGCAGAGCTTTACGGTTTACGTGCCGGGTGAAGACACGATGCCTCCCGCAGACCATGAAGCGCTCGTCGCCTTCCAGCAGAAGGTTACAAAGTTGCACGGCGCGGTCTATGGAGCACTTCAGACCGCGAACCAGCTGAAAAGCAGGCTTGTCTTGATAGAAAAAGCCCTGAACCAGGCGCCCGCGAATGTGGAGAATCTGCGTGCCGATGTCTACAACATGCAGATTAAGCTCGACTCGATCCTGATTCAACTGCAGGGCAACGAAACGCTCCGTGCCCTCAGCTTGAACACGCCGATTTCCATCAGCGAGCGCGTGGAGACTATCATGTTTAATGAATCGATGTCGACGGCTCGTCCGCCGCAAACGGATATGACCTCCTACGAAATCGCGAGCGAAGAATTCATCGAACAGCTGGGTGAGCTTAAGACCCTCGTTAACACAGATCTGAAGAATCTCGAAGGGAAATTACAGGCGGCGGGAGCGCCCTGGACGCCCGGAACTCTCCCCGATTGGAATGGGAAATAGCGCATTCGTTTTCACGGCAGGGGTTCAGCAGTGAGATCCCTGCCGGTACTTGAAGTAATTCATCCGGAGAACATTCTGATATGAAAAGAGACATTGAGTTATTTCTGTTAACCTTCGCGCTTTCGGTGCTTGTCGTAACGCTGTCATTTCCCAGGTACACTTGTGCCCAGGACGATGACAAAGGGTTCGACGTGCCCGGCACGGAGCACATGTTGAACAGCGAGTTGTGGACATTCGCAAAGGGAACTCCGTACTCATCGATTGAATCCTACCTTGAAAGAGCCCACGCGCTCTCGGGGGAATCGCAGTCGAACGAGATATCGCTCCCGACCGGCTGGAAGATTGCTCCCGCCGGCACGCAAGTGGAACTCGGTAGGTTTCCCTCCGACGCTGTTTTCTACAACGGTTACCTGGTTGTTTTGAATAGCGGAGACTACTGGAAGGAGCCGCAGGAATTGTCGGTGGTGGACGTCAAAGAGGCGAAGGTAACTAAGACCGTCAAGCTGAGCTCGATCTTCCCGTCGGCATGCGTAGGTGAAGACGGATACCTCTATGTCAGCGGCGGCTACGCCTCGGAGGTCTATCGTATCGGCAAGGATTTCAGTGTCGAGCACACTTACGGCGTGAACGGATATGCCTCCGGAATATGTGCTGTTGACGGCAATCATGTGGCCGTCGCGTATCTCACCGCGAACGATTCTGAAGGCAAATACGGCAAAGGTAAAATCGCGACACTCAACACAGAGTCAGGACAAATCGAGAACGAAGCGGAGGTCGGTTACTTCCCGTATTCAGTCGCGTACGCGGACGGAAAGATATTCGTGTCAGTTCTCGGCGAAGACAAGGTGGAAATATTCAGCAAAGGGCTGAAGCTGGCCGCAACCCTGACCGTTGGAAAAGGTCCGGGAAACATGACGGTCGACGGCAATCTAGTCTATGTCGTCAACCAGAATTCCGACGCTGTCTCGGTCATAAATGCGGCGACGGATAGAGTGGTGAAAAAGATAGACGTTTCAATTAAGGGCTTCCACAAAGGTGCTGCCCCTACTTCATGCGCCCTCGTGGGGAAAATGTTATACGTCAGTGAAGCGACTACGAACGCCGTCTCGGTATTCAACAGACTAACGGGGGAGTTTCTCGGTTGTATCCCTGCCGGATGGTATCCGACGAAGGTACTGGTTCACGGCGGGAACGTCATAACAATAAGCGCCAAAGGGATCCATGCCAGAAGGCCAAATCCGAACGGCCCCCAGCCGGTTAAAGGAAAAGGAGGACCGGATTATGTTCTCAATCTTCTCAAGGGCGCAGCGTCCATCGTTCCCGTGTCGGCGGTTGAGTCCCACCTGAAATCCTGGACCGAATTTGTTGTGGACGGCTCGCCGCTGTACAGTCCGGCAGAAGGAATCAAGATTCCCATCAGACACATCTTCTATATCATCAGAGAGAACCGGACCTACGACCAGATTCTCGGTGACCTCGGGCGCGGGAACGGCGATTCAAGCCTTACCCTGTTCGGTGAATCCATTACGCCCAACGGACACAGGATTGCGCGCGAGTTCGTCGATCTCGACAATTACTTCGCCGACGGCGAGATAAGCGTCCTCGGCCACAGCTTCACGACAAGCGGATACGCCAGCCCCTTTCTTGAGCTTCTTGGAAACCTGGCTTACTCAGACCGTTACAAAGGATATCCGTTCGGAACGGTCCCTGCAGTTTTTTCACCTTCATATATATGGAATGCTCTTCAAAGGAAAAAAGTGCCCTTCCGGATTTACGGGGAACCTTACTATCTCTCGACTGCGGCTTACGCGGTGATCGCGGAGACTTTCGGCGTCGGAAGCGAGATGGCAAGAAAGTTCTATGCACAGAGCATGAATCTTGCGTGGGTGACCGACAGGGGCAAGCAGTTTTCCGATTTTGCCGCGAAATACTACGGTGACTCTCATTCACCACAGGGACTGTCCAAGCTTCTGCTCAATAACGATTTCGGTACCGGTATATCCAAAATATTTGCCGGCGATGAATCGCTCTACGAAGCCTGTCGGACAAACGAAAAATTCAGGTCAAGATTCGCCGACTTTCTTTCGCATTATGCTTTCAACTATTACACGTGGGATTTGAATTACTCGGATCTAAACAGGTTCAGGGCGTGGGACGAGGATTTCAAATATCTCGTTCGCGAGAACCGCGTGCCGGCATTTGAGTATATATGGCTTCCAAACGATCACACCGGCGGGACGAATCCAAATTATCCGAATCCGTTCCAACTCGTATCGGAGAATGACGCAGCGCTTGGATTGATACTGAAAACGATTTCTCACAGTCCGGTTTGGAAAAACAGCCTGGTGCTTGTCGAGGAGGACGATGCCCAGAACGGTCCCGATCATGTCGATGCAACAAGAACGGTTGCGCTTGCCGCCGGGCCTTACGTGAAACGCGACGCGGTTGTTCATGATCGTTACGACCAGCTAAGCATGCTTCGGACGGTGGAAGTCATTCTCGGGCTTGACCCGCTCGGCCTCGGCGACGCTCTTGCAGTTCCGATGTTCGGAATATTCTCTAAGACTCCAAATTTTGAAGCGTACAACCCCGCCAATCCATCATCCCATCTTATGGATTCTGATTTCCAGCTCTATAAAACAATGAACAACGGCAAAGGGGAACTCAGATGAATGCACGGAAGATTGTCGGGAGCGAACTCGCGCGGATGGTCGATCACACCATTCTGAAACCGGAGGCGACGCCTGCCGAGATCGATAAGCTTTGTGAAGAAGCGATTGAATACGGCTTCGCAAGCGTCTGTATCAATCCGGGGTATGTGGCACTCGCGAAAGAAAGGCTGGGGAATACTGCCGTTAAGGTTTGTACGGTCATCGGCTTCCCGCTCGGAGCCACCACGACAGGATCCAAGGTGTACGAAGCCGAAGAGGCTCTTTCAAACGGCGCTCAGGAAGTAGACATGGTCATTAATGTCGGCAGACTTAAATCGGGCGACGTGGGGTTCGTTGAAGATGATATTCGCGCGGTTGTGGATGCAGCCCACAAGCATTCGGCCATTGTGAAAGTGATCATCGAAACCTGTCTTCTCACGGATAAGGAGAAGGAAGTGGCCTGCAGGACTGCGAAGAAGGCAGGAGCAGATTTCGTGAAGACGTCGACCGGCTTCAGCAAAGGGGGCGCGACTCCGGCTGACGTTGCACTCATGAGGAGAGTTGTCGGGCCTTCCATGGGAATAAAGGCGTCGGGCGGGGTGAGAAGTTACGCCGATGCAGTCCTTATGATTGAGAATGGAGCGACCCGGATTGGTACCAGTTCCGGTGTGAAAATAATTCTGGAAAGCAAACAGGCGTAACGCTATTCCTGTCAAATTATCCGTGGGGGGAATCAAGACAAGAATCAGTCAGTCCCGCTGAGGCCTTCACCAGCACCCGATATCGCGCAATCTAAGCGGATTCTCTTTCTCTTCCCTGAAGTCACCGCCTCCCGTCGTTGAGATACTCAACAAACCATGTTGAGATATTTAACACCACGATTTCTGCGTTTACGGATATTGCAGCGACATATTCAACACTTGGCTAAGAAACAGCGTTGAGCCATTCAACGCACGGCCCTTCTGTCGTCGACGTGAAGCTCGCATCGGCATTTCCCAACTCTTAAATCGTGTCCCTGTAAGAAGTTAGCGAATCAAATTTTTCTCTCCGCAGGAGCCGGTTTGGAACACATATTGATGAATAATAGGTGAAGATTCAGAAAGAAGAGAATTAGATGAGATCGGAGAAGCTTGAATTGAACATTCCAATTGTACCGGGGATTATTTCCATTTCGAGCGCGTCTCGGGAATCCGTCAACTCGCCGGACCATAATGTCAGCAGGTTAGAATTGGATAAATCAACACACACTACCGCAAAATCTTAGGAGGTTCAAAATGGTTGCGTTGTTTGTAGTCGCGACAATAATCGTTTTTCTGATAATCGATTATTTCGTGCAGAGGGCAGCGAAACGCAGGGCGGCGCTTTCAACGGCCGCTCCGGTTTCCGCAAAGCCAAGGTTCGTGATCCCCAAGGGATATTTTTTCGGCAAGGGTCATACATGGGTTGAGCTGCTCCCGGACGGCCTTACCCGGATCGGGCTCGACGACTTCGTGCAGAAGGTAATCGGGCCGGTCAGCAAAGTCAGTCCTGTTTCGACCGGCACGGCAGTCAGGAAGGGCGACAGACTTTTCACTATAAGCCAGGGTGGGAAAGAGATGTCATTCCGTTCGCCCATTTCAGGAAAGATCGTTGCCTTCAACGAGGATCTGAACAACTCGCCCGGAGTAGTCAGGAAAGAGCCGTACAAGGGAGGCTGGATCACGCTGCTTGAGCCGACGAACCTCGCCGGTGAGATCAAGGAGCTGTCTATCGGCAACGAGGCCGCCGCATGGCTGAAGGAAGAAATCAAAAGATTCAGAAACTTCATCACGGCACAGACGGAGGCGCTCGTCGCGTCCGGCTCACCTTCTCTGGCGGGGGTGACCCTTATGGACGGCGGCATTCCGGTCAATGACGTCATGGAACGTTCCCCACAGGAAGTCTGGCAGAAGTTCGAAAACGATTTCCTCGGTGCCGGGAACAACGGGCACAAAACCAACTCATAGTCGCGGATCGGAAAAGGAGAACCAAGATGAAACGTCAGGTGGGAATTCTAATTGATACGACACAGTGCATCGGATGTATGGCATGTGAGGAAGCATGTGCAGACAGATGGGGCTTTCCTCACACCGATGTGCACGAGCTGTCTTGCGAGAAGAACACCGTAGTACAACAATATGGCGATACATATGTACCGAGGCTGTGCATGCATTGCGAGGAACCGACGTGCGCGTCGGTCTGCCCCGTGGGTGCGTTCCAAAAGACGCCGGAAGGTCCGGTGACCTACGACGAGAGCAAGTGTATAGGCTGCCGTTATTGCATGCAGGCCTGCCCGTTCCAGATACCGAAGTATCAGTGGAACAAGCTCAATCCGAAAGTCACGAAGTGCGACATGTGCTACGACCGTCAGCAGAAAGGAAAACAACCTGCGTGTGTCGAAGCATGCCCGGCGCAGGCGCGCATTTTTGGATATCGTGACGATCTGGTCGCAGAAGCTGAGAAGAGGATCAAGGAAAGTCCGAAGACTTATGTGCAGCAAATCTTCGGGATCAGTGAGATCGAAGGCACATCGACAATGTATCTCGCCGGTGTCGACTTCGGCAAAATCGGCTTCCCTGCGAATCTTCCCAAGAGAGCCCTTCCCAAGTACACCTGGGATATTATGGAGAAGATTCCGAATTACTTCGTCTGGGGCAGCACTCTGATGGCAGGTTTCTGGTGGCTGACCGACCGCAAGAAAAAGGTTGCGGAATATGAAGAGGAAATGAAGCGCAAAAATGCACCGATCAACGAAAATGACGACAAACGGTAAACCACTGGAGGCAAAATGAACACGAATAGTCTTATTTCGAAGGTTACTGACTGGTTCCGGCACATGACGTTCTGGAAATCGGTCTTTCTGGTTCTGGTGGTTGCAGGGCTGTATTCAACGGTGACGAGATTTGCGCTGGGGCTCGGGGCCGCAACTCATCTGACCGATCGTTTCCCGTGGGGCCTGTGGATCGGTTTCGATGTGCTTTGCGGCGTCGGGCTGGCGGCGGGAGGTTTCGTCGTAGCATCCGCCGTTTACGTCTTCCATCTGGATGACTACAAAGCGATCGTTCGTCCCTCGGTTCTGACCGCGTTCCTCGGCTATGTGCTCGTCGTCTTCGCCCTCCTCTTCGACCTCGGAAGGCCGTGGAACATCTGGCATCCGCTGGTGATGTGGAATCCACATTCGGTAATGTTCGAGGTGGCCTGGTGTGTAATGCTGTATACGGCTGTGCTTGCACTGGAGTTCAGCCCTATGCTGTTTGAGAGGTTGAAGCTGCAGAAGGCCGCCCGCGCAGTCCATAACATCATCATCCCGATGGTCATCCTTGGCGTCATGCTGTCAACGCTTCACCAGTCTTCGCTCGGTTCGTTGTATCTGATCATCCCGGAGAAGATGTATCCCCTTTGGTACTCAGGGAATCTTCCGTTTCTGTTCTTCACCTCGGCCGTGGCAGTCGGCCCCGCCATGGTGACCATAGAATCATTTTTTAGCTCGCGCGCTTTTCACCGCGAAATCGAGGTGCCTATATTGTCGAAGCTGGGCAAGGTGACTGCGGTCGCACTTGCGATTTACCTCGTCCTCAAAATCGAAGACATCCTGAATTACAATCTCGGTTCGTATCTCGTAACCTTCAATCTCGAGGGAACCCTTTACTGGACCGAGATCATCGTTGGCGTTCTCGTGCCGATAGCATTGCTTGTCAACCCGAGGGTAAGAGAGAGTAAGAGAGGCCTGTTCTACAGCGCCGTCCTCGTCGTGACGGGCTTCGTGCTCAACAGGATGAACGTAAGTATAACATCCCTGGAGCAGCACTACGGCGTGGGTTATTTCCCCAGCTGGATGGAAATTGCGGTTACCTTCATGATAGTCGCTGTCGGTTTCGGTGCGTTTGCGTGGGCTGCGAAGAATCTTGCAGTTTTTCCGAAAGAAGCGGCGGCCAGGGAACCGGCGCACGCCGAGAGTTATGAAGTCGTCGTAATCGAGGACGAGATCAAGGTGAAGGGCGAGCCGTCGTTCGGAATGGAAGCAAAATAGAAATCCGAAGAGAAGCGGGTGCACTATGGAAGAAAAATATGCTGTGAGCAAAGTGATACCGGAAGGCGAGTTCAATTGTATCTGGACAGATGCCGGATTGGTATCGTATAAACTATGCGACCGCAACTATGAATGTGACGCCTGTCCATTCGATCAGGCCATGCGACAGAAATCAGCACCCGCTTCTGAAGCCGCATCTGCAGGTAAAATCAGATCGGCTGCCTTAGAAGGGAATGCGAAGTCTCAACCGAAGCAGGATACTTTGTTTGAGATGGTCCGGAATATTTTCGGCGGACCGCTGTCCAGAAAGCCGGCTGAGGACAGGCTTTATTCGCGTGGGCATGTCTGGATGAAGGAAGTGTCTGCGGATGTTTTCCGTTTAGGAATCGACCATTATGCCGCCGCGCTTATCGAAGGAGTCAGAAGCGTTGTGTTTCCTCAGACAGGCTCTTCGTCAGTGAATGGAAGTCCGTGTGCCTGGGTTATTTGCGAAGACGGTACCCTCGCTGTGCAGTCCCCGGTCAATGGAATAATCAGATCTGTCAATCCGCGACTGATGGAGTCGTCGGCTCTTGTACACCTCGACCCATACGATTCAGGCTGGCTGAACGAGATCCGGTCCGAAGAAGGCGTTCCGAAAGATAGTCTCAACTCCTCCGCGATCGAGTCTCTTTCGAACGAACAGCTGCGCAGGCTCAAGCAGGAAATGCTCGAAGAGTTCGATAACAGGCTGCCTGCACCTGGGGTCACGCTGCTGGACGGCGGCGTCCGTCCCAAAAACCTCAGAGACGTTCTGGGTCCCGTCAAATATATTTCGCTGTTAAAGAGACTGCTCTCGGACAGGGTCTGATTCGGGACGCGGAATTCTGCCTCGTTGCCCGCGATTAACGCGTCATCGCGGGTTTCTGTCTTTAGACTGCTAAAGCTCCCCTTCAATAATCGGCGATTTGAGCCGACTTTGCCTTCCTTCTGTTGATTTTCCCGGCATAAGAATTGACCCGACTAGCGTGAGGGCATTGGACAAAATGCGTATTACCAGGTTTCTGGCGTTCAGGCTTTTCCTTATCGTGCTTCTTGTGATGCTCGTGGCAACGGCCATCTTCACAACCGTCATGCTAAACTGGCATTCTGAGAAGTACCTTGCTGCTACGACCGATTGGGCTCTCCGTACGAGCGACCTTATAAAAAGATCCACCCACTACAGCATGCTCGAGAACCGGAGGAAAGATATTTACCGCACAATTAACACGCTAGGTTCTGAGCCCGGGATAGAAGCCATTCGAATTTACAACAAGAAAGGTGAGGTCACGTTTTCGACAGTTGATGACGAGGTCGGCAAGTATGTCAACATGAATGCCGAGGCATGCAACGTGTGCCATCAGCCGGGCAAAGCTCTTCCGACTAGCGGTAATACCGCGCTGACCCGCATTTTCCATACCGCCAAAGGATACAGAGTTCTCGGAGTAATCACGCCGATAAGGAACGAACCGAGCTGCTACAATGCTCCCTGTCATGAGCATCCCGCCAGTCAAACGGTGCTCGGAGTTCTGGATGTGATGCTGCCGCTCAAGACGCTGGACGCCAGTCTCGTGCAGCTCAGGCATTCTACGTACCTGGGCGGCGCACTTATGGTTCTCAGCGTGACGCTTTTCTCGGGAATATTCATCTGGATCATGGTCAATATCCCCGTCAGGAAACTGACTCAGGGGACGCATGAAATCACGAAAGGAAATCTTGATTACAGAATAAAAGTCCGCTCTTCAGACGAGATCGGCGACCTCGCCGACTCGTTCAACACGATGACGGAGGAACTCGGGCGTGCGAGGGACGAACTGACAGACTGGGCCGAGACTCTCGAAGAGAGGGTCGAACAGAAAACGGACGAGCTGCGCAGAGCTCTTTCGAACATGGTCCAGATGGAAAAGATGGCTTCGCTCGGGAAGCTGGCCGCCAGCGTGGCGCACGAGCTGAACAACCCCCTTGCCGGCATTCTCGCCTATTCGAAGCTTCTGAAGAAAAAGATATCAAAGGGAAACATTTCCGGGGAAAGCACGAAGGAAATGGAAGACGAGCTTACAATGATCGCAGATGAAAGCACACGATGCGGCAATATCGTCAACAACCTCCTGCTTTTCTCGAGGCAGAAGGTCGGCGAATTCCAGCCGCAGAACCTTGTGCCGATCGTCGAACAGAGTCTGAGGCTCATAGCCCACCATCTCGCCATGAATAACGTGAGATGTGAGGTCGACATGCCTGACAAGCCGCTGGAGGCGATTTGCGATCCGCAACAGTTGGAACAAGCCCTGATCGCGCTGGAGATAAATGCGATTGAAGCAATGCCCGGCGGCGGCATTCTCAGAGTCGAGATGAGAATGCCTGAGAGAGAAAACGAGGTTGAGATTAGGGTGATCGACAACGGAATCGGAATAAACGAAGAAGACCTGGGACACATTTTCGAACCATTCTTTACCACTAAGAAGGACGGTAAAGGGACGGGTCTGGGACTCGCGGTGGTTCACGGAATCGTAGAGCGGCACAACGGAAGGGTCGAA
>JAJYJD010000077.1 GCA_021789755.1 Bacteroidota bacterium | reverse complement strand
CTCTTCTCTCAGATTCACCTGCATGCCGTAGAGCATGCCGTGCAGCTTGAGATTTTCATAGCCTGTCAACGTATCGTCGGAGCTCGGATCCTGAAATACAATCCCGATAGACTTCCGGACCTGTGCGGGCTGCCGGACTATGTCGAAGCCGTTGACTGTTGCAGTTCCCGATGTCGGTTTCAAAAGCGTCGTGAGGGTAAGGAGTGTAGTCGTTTTGACTGCCCCGTTCGGTCCTAACAGGCCGAAGAGCTCCCCTTCTTCGATTTTGAGATTGAGCTTGTCGACGGCGACAAGACCCTCATATTTTTTCGTAAGATCGTCAGTTTCTATTATCGACATGGAATATGTCAGTTGAGAGTCTTCAAAATGCGGCAGAATTCTTCCGGTAAAGATGCTTGATAGTCGCGCATTTTACAAGGAACGCTGCACTTCAGGCAGACAGGCACGACAAATGTCTCAGTTAAGAACGGACGCTCTTCAACACGGCATGTGATCAGATCGTCTTGAGGATCTCGACAAGCGTGAGGATCTCTTCGTCGGTGTTGTAGAAATGCGGCGATACTCTTATCAACCCCTGACGTACCACGACCTCAATTTTAGATTTCGCGAGCCTGCTCGCATACGCATCCGCGTCCGGCACCTTGATGGATATGATCCCGGCGCGGTTTCTCCGCTCACCTTCAACGTACGCCTTCAACCTGAGCGGCTTCAGCTCTTTAATCAGCCTGTCGCTGAGATCTAGCACGTGCTCCTCGATCCGCTCAATGCCGACCTCCAGCAGGGTCCCGAGCGATTCATGCAGACTCGTTATCCCGATATAGTTCAGCGTGCCGTTTTCGTATCTCCGCGCAGTGTCGTCGAGATCGAGCCTGTACCTCGTGAACTCGCCGAAGAAATTCTTTATGCTTGTCCAACCGAGGTAAGCCTGTTTCAGCTTCTCCTGTGTTTCGTTCGAGATGTACGCGAACGCTATCCCTTGCGGCGCCATCAGCCATTTTTGTCCGCCGGCGGCTAGAAAATCTATCTTCATCCCGTTCACGTCGATTGCCACGACGCCCGCGGATTGAATTGCATCCACGGAAAAAATGATCCCGCGTTTCCTGCACATTTCTCCGATAGAGATCAGATCCGCCCTGAACCCGGTCAGGAACTGGACGTGACTGATCGAGATCAACCGCGTCCGGGGCGTCATCTTCGGCTGGATATCTTCGATCAAGATCTTTCCGTCGCGGTTCCGGACGAAGTCGATCTCCACACCGAGTCGTTTGAGGTTGAGAAACGGATAGACGTTGGCCGGAAACTCTATGTCGTTGAGTATAATCCTGTCGCCGGGTTTCCACTCCAGGCCTGCCGCAAGTAGATTGATGGCGTTCGTCGTATTATCGAAGAACGCTATCCGGTCAGGTGTGGTGTTAAGCAGTTGTGCCGCGTAACTCCGCGTCTCCGTCAGTGTAGGTTGAAACAGCGCATAGTTATCGATGTTGGTTTCGCTTCTCTCACGGAGGTACTTATCCACGGCGGCGATAACTCTGGTAGACAGCGGACCGGTCGCGGCGTGATTCATGTAAACCGTTCCGGCCTGTACAACCGGATACAGCCTGCGATACTCATCAATGGCGTACTTCAGCATTGAAACCTTTCAAGTTAAGTTGATTATGCGCTGCTTATCCGGACGCGGGCGCTGCCTTTGCTTTTCGCCTCCAATAATAGTAAATGGGGATGCCCAGAGAGATGAATGCCAGCCCGGCGAACGATTGCAGAGGGGCTGTGATCAGCGTGTTGACTACGAACCATGAGGCGACAAGGACGAAGAAGAGAGTCGTGTATGGATAGCCGAAGGTTTTATACGGCCGCTCGACATTCTTGAGCTTTCTGCGAAACACGAAGACTGACGCCGCCGTCAGCGCGAAGAATATCCAGTCGGCGAATATCGCGTATGTTATGAGCTGGAGGAAATTTCCGGACATCAGGAGGACAATCACCCACGCGGACTGGAAGATGATCGAGAAAGTGGGAGTATGATACTTCGGATGGACGTAAGCGGTTTTTCTGAAGAAGACTCCATCTTCAGCCATCGCGTAGTAAATCCTCGGCGCGCTGAGCGTGTAAATGCCGGCGGTGCCGAACGTCGAGACAATTATCGCGACCGAGATAAGCGTTCCGCCAGCGGGACCGAGGAAACGCTGAGCCGCGTCCGCTGCAACACGCGTGGTCGACGATATTCCGGAGACCGGCAGGAGATATAAATAGACCAGGTTGACGAGAATGTAAGCGACAATGACCACGAGCGTGCCAGCAATTATCGAGACAGGAAGACTTCGCCTCGGATCTTTTGCTTCGCCTGCCAGAAAAGTGGCATGCTGCCACCCTCCGTATGCCCACAGGACACCGACCATCGCCAGCGCGAGTGAATTTGTCAGGCCTCCGCTCATATTTGCAGGTATGATCGGCAAGAAAGGAGAGCTGTCAGATTTTCCGAGAGTGAAGCCCAAAATAATCAGGCCGGTTATCGCGATGACTTTGAGCACTGTGAAGAGACTTGCGAAAGCGCCTCCCATCTTCACGCCGAAATAATTCACGCCGGTAAGCACTATGATTCCAAGGGCGGCGGCGGCCTTGACACCCACTGCCGATAGATGTATGAAATATCCGAAGTACGAAGCGTACACGAGTGCGATCGCTGCAAGCCCGCCGGTGTTCACGACGATAAAATAAGCCCAGCCGTAGAGAAATCCCCAGAGCCCGCCGTATGCTTTGGACAGATATACGTAGACTCCGCCCGCTTCCGGCATCATGGCACCGAGCTCGGCATAAGTCAGCGCGCCGCACAGCGCCATTACCCCGCCGAGCGCCCATACGAAAATGATGAGTACAGGCGACGGCAGTACTTGCGCTATCGAAGAAGGGGTCATGAAAATCCCGGCACCGATGATCGAGCCGATGACGATCATCGTCATATCGAACGTGCTGAGCCTCCTCAGAAGCTTCGGCGCGGAGTCGTCAGTTGTATTCGGCATCAGGGTTGGAAACCGGTTTCCAGGTAGACGGGATGGATTTCAATCTCTCTCAAGCTGGTTTAATCGAATGAAGATATTCAACGACCGGAATTGATGCAACCGAAACGGACCCCTTGCCCTGAAGCAGTGCGACGGCTGAGCTATTATAACCTGCAGGAAAACGTTGCCCCAGGAGGCAAAGGTTAGCCAGGAACAACAGAGCGATCATTGCTGTACAGGTGTACAAATTCTTTCAATAGCGCAATCGAGCAGATTTACATCCTATTACGCAGTCGCGCTGTCGAACATTATCACTCAAATTAGATCGTAATTCCCAAAACTTTCCGAAGAAAACTCTCGTCTTATAAGGGAATGCGAGACAATACGGAATCAGAATTAATCGCGCGGTTTAAGGCAGGAGATCTCTCCGTCTTCAATTTGCTCACGCGGATGTGGTACGAGAGGATTCTTGGCTTCCTGTACAGAATCGTCGGCGACATCGATGAAGCGGAAGACGTCTGCCAGAAGACCTTCATCACGGTCTATTTCAGGCTCCACCAGCTGAACGACAGCGGTAAGTTCAGGACGTGGCTTTACCGTATCGCAAGCAACTGCGCAATCGATCATCTTCGCGACCGGAAGAGTTCATTCCGCGGCAACGGGAGGCCGAGCCCCGACGGTTCCGACGGGACATCCGATCTTCCGGAGACAGAGTCCGCCGACCTTGAAGAGAGGGTCGACGCCATAGCGCTCCGCCGACTATGCGAGAGGACGCTTGCCACTATTCCCGATGAACAGAGGACCGTCATCGTGATGAAACTGTACCAGGATTTGAAGTTCACTGAGATAGCGGAAGTACTTAACCTCCCGGTCAACACGGTCAAGACGCGCATGTATACCGGACTTCGTGCCATGAAGGAAGTCCTGAACCAGAACAGACTCATTGAGGAGATATTGAGAAATGCGATGTGAAGATATCAATGAAGATCTTGTCTCGTTCGTAGTAGGCGAGTTGAACGAAGACAGGAGCAGGGCGATAAGCGAGCACCTAGAATCGTGCGAGAAATGCAGCGTGGAAGCGGCACAGTACCGGCAAATGCTTCGCGCACTAAGTCACTGGGAAGTGCCGGCCCACGGCCGTCCGCCGAGCTTTGCGTTCCTCCCCGCACCACCTGTGGCGGGGCACGAAACGGATCCCAGGAAACGCCGGCGCAAAACCCTGGCGCGTGCCGGGATCGCCGCGGCTTTCGTCGCGCTCTTCGTGGCCGCCTTTGTCCTCGGCACGAATATCAGGTACGACGGCGGGACAATATCGATTACAGTCGGAAGGGCAAAGATAGGATATACTCCCGCCGATTCCGCGACGATCGCGGCTATCGTCAACGAAGCGCGGCAGCGCGATATGCAGCGCGTGTCCGACATGATCGCGGCAAGCGAGACACGGCAGGCAGAACTCAATCGCGCGACGCTCGCAACGTTCTCGCGCCAGATTAACGAGCAGCAGCGGAGCTACATCTCCTACGTAATGAGTCGCATGTATCGTTTGCAGCAGCAGGATCAGATCGCATACTACCAGTCGCGCGCCGCCCTCGACGGCATTGTCAAGCTTGCGAGCTCGGTTAGATAGAGAACGGCTCGGGTAATGAATCTCTGAGAAAGGAGTATACAATGGTTACGAAGAAGAATGGTTTTGCTTTGAGCGCCATCATCAGCTTAGTGCTTCTAATGCCGGTGGCAGCGAACACGCAGGTGAAGAACGCGGGTTCTTATCAGGATATTGGCATAATGAACGGCATCATCAGAGATCTTTTTCGGGGCGCGTACGGAACATACGATCGGATTGATGTCTACGGGACTTATATACCCAGTTACGGACTTTTATTCATAGTGAACCCTCCCTACAAAATTGATTTCGGCCTTCATTTTGAATCATTCGATTCCGCGATGGAGCGGTTTCATTTTTCCATGCAGCATCTCGACTCGGCGATGGCGAAGCTCGATTCATCCCTGGTGCACGGCGGATCCGCTTTACAACGGTTGGAACGACTGCCCGTGGTGCCGAATCCGGCGAATAGGATGAAAACGGATTCCGCCAATAATTACTCTGAAGGACAGTACGACGCGGTCATGAAATTCCTGGAGGATTATGCTGATGCGGGAAATAAGCTGTCGCCTACGCAGAACATCGGCGTAGCTGTCCTTTCAGACGGTGAATCACCGGGACGGTTCTTCAGCATCTCCAAAAAGGATGTTACGCTCTACCGGACAGAAGACACAACCCAAGCCAGATTTAGGCGAGAGGTCCGGATCGACGTCATTAAGCAGGATGGCGGGGACAATTCAATTGATATCATGGCAACGATACTCGATAAGTCGATCGGCCATTGGATTCCGTATGAAGGTTATCTGATGTCCGCTCCGAACGCCAGGGGGATATACCTGAAGGGCCTTGGAGCATTTTTCGTTTGCAGAGCGGAGAACTTCTATCACGGCAGTCAATTCGGCGTCGCCGCTGATCTCCCGGACGCCGATGTCGCAAACCTCGAGAAGAAAGCGATCCGGATCCTCGGCAACTACGGGTCATCCCTCAGGTTCCTGCACGAAGACGAATCGATCTACCTTTTTCTAAGCACGGATTTCTTCGCCTCCGGGAATAATGGCATTCTGATCAGTCTGAAGAAGAAAGACATCGACTCGTACACCAGGAACGAGATTACGTACGAAACGTTGCGCCAACGGGCAACGGTTATAAGTGAACGGTAAAGCTCCCGTCTTTCCTGATGAGTTCCGGACTGCAATTACCCCTTCGCCATAAACAGCACAGCCCCGGTACACGGGGCTGTCTGCTAAAGACGGCTGCCATCGCAATACCGTCGTAGAGGGAGAGGAATCGCCGCAATCGTGGGAAGCAAATAGTGGCGCTCGGCGGAGCGCTTTTATTTCTTCTTCGGATATCCGACCGTCTGACCGAACAACACGCGCTGGTCGGGACGCAGCTTCAGTCGTGCGGCAAGCGCGGGTTTGTTGCAATTATGAAACCACGCTGCCAGGCCGTGCGAAGCGGCGAACAGGTAGACATTCGCCGCGATCATACCGGTGTCGACGAAGTAATATGATTTCTGGACTTCCGGATCGTGCAGACCCGGTTCCTGGTATCCCGCGCTGTTGATAAGCTTGTCGATATCCGCGACGTAGATGAGATGGAATGGTGCCTTTGCCGCAAGACTCGCCTGGCCGGGATTAATTGCGATGGGACGCAGGTCTGCCTCCAAAACCGGATCCAGCTGGTGGCGGAAAGGATCGTAATGATAAACGCCCTCCTGCATCAATACGTAAACGTCAATTTCCTGTGAGTTGCTGGCAGAAGCCGCAGTCCTTCCCGTAATTTCAAACGGACCTTTCTTGCGGTTCACACCGCATGCAGCCCAGAGTAGATTTGAAATTGTCTGCAGCTGAAGTTTTCTTTCGCTGATTTCGCGTGTGGTTTTTCTTTTCTGCAGCGCTTTTGAGACCGATGTCCCGCTATCGAGTTTTGGTTTGGGGAGTACTATCTGCACCAGCCCGTGTGAATCGGCCGGATTTTCGGGCGCGGAAGCAGCTACGGAGTTATTCTTGTTACGCTTTTGAATCATGGATCGTTTTTCCTTTGCGACTTCATATCGATTGTGAGTCGAAGATCGCATCGATTTCATCCTCTTCATTATCATTTCGAACGGCTCCGCATGTTGATAACTGACGGAACCTTGACCTCGCCGCTTTCAATGCAAACGCAAGCCCAACTCGTGCGCAAAGAACGTGTATTCAGCCGCCGCATTGCCCAGTCGCTGGCTGAAGGACGCGGTCACACCGTGGCCTTCGTTCATCCTTGTCAATAACAATATGGGATTGTCCGAGGTGTTCGCCGCCTGCAGAGCCGCAGCAAACTTCCTCGATTGCCAAGGCGCGACTCGCGGGTCGTTTACGCCGGTCTCCAGCAGCGTCGCCGGATATGCCGTATTCGGCTTAACATTATGGTACGGCGAGTAAGCGTAAAGCCATTTGAAATCGGGTTCCTGCGTCGAGGTTCCGTATTCACTGATATTGTATTGTCCGTTCGGGAACAGCTCGGCCCTCAGCATGTCGTAGATCCCGACGAAGCTGACGACTGCTTTGAATGCGCCGGGATGCTGGGTCAACTCCGCACCCATCAACAGGCCGCCGTTTGAACCGCCGACGATCCCGAGATGATCGGAGTCCGTCCAGTTATTTTTTACCATAGCCTCGGCGGAAGCATACATATCGTCGAACACGTTCTGCTTCTTGCCAAGCATGCCCGCCTCATGCCACCCCTCCCCGAACTCGCTCCCGCCGCGAATATTCGCAACTGCAAGGACACCGCCGTTTTCGAGCCAGACCAGTGACGCTCCTACGAAGTGAGGTGCGGTGGGAATCCCGAAACCGCCGTAACCGCTCACGATCGTCGGACGCTTTCCATTAGGAGTAACCCCCTCCATACTCAGGACCGTGACAGGTATCTTTGTGCCATCCTTCGAGATTGCGTCGATCACATGGGCATTTACCCTGGAATAGTCGGCGGCGGGTTTAACCTGAAATACAGTTTTCAGCCCGCCATCTGCGGAATTATATTGATCCCAGGTCCCCGGTATAGTCCAACCCTGATAAGTCAAAAGAGCCTCGCCGGATTCCCTCGATGAAGCAATGGTCCCTATGCTGATCCCGGTTTTCGGGAGACCGACGGTTCTCACCTGTTCTCCGCGACTGTTATACTGGTCGACTTTCCAATCGGGGCCGGACACTTTCACGACCAGGAATCCGCCCTTTACAGGCGAAACCGCGTTCATCGCCCAGTCGCCCTGCTGTACCAGGATGGTCGATTTGCCATCCGGCGCAATGGAGAGAAGCTTGCCTCTCGGTGCATCCTCATAAGAAATTACAAGCAGGTTGTCGCCGTCCCATGTTGCGCCCGCATTGACTTCCGATGCGACGCGCACGTTAGCCTGCGGACCGAGGACTTGCTTCCATTCATCTATTCCCTTTCTGATGTACACATAGTCGGGGTTCCCGTCCCCGAAATGGACAAACATCGCGCCGTGGGCAGCCCCTTCTGAGGCGATGAAAGTATATTCGGCGACCTTCGACAGATTTTTGCCGAAGACGAGCCTGTCGTCAGCGGCCGGCCGGCCGAGGGTATGGTGATTAAGCGACGCATAAAACTGCAGGTCCGCATCCGGAACGGTCCCCGGAGCCGGGAGATGTACGTAAGTAAATCCATGCTCATTCGTATCCCAGATCAACCCGGGCCCTGTGGTTCCTCCGCCGGCGTCAGGAAGTGCCTCCGGCAGATCCTTCCCGGTTTTTACATTCAGGACATGAATCGTCGTCGCCTCGTTCCCGCCGACCGCCGTGCCAAAAGCGACGTAATTGCCTTTCGGCGAAGGCCAGAAATCGGTCACGGCGGTGTTGTTTTCTTTATTGGGATCGATCAAAACTTTCACTTTACCATCAGGCCATGTCTTGCAGGCAACTACCGGTTGTCCCTGCGGGGGAGTCCATTGCATGAAAAAAAGTCTCCCGTTCACCAGCCGGGGGGCAAACCGGGCAGCGGAAGTGATCGACAAAGTCTCAAGCCTCTTCCCGATCGCTTTTGCCTCGCTATACGAGGACAATACCGTGTCGGTAAATTCGTTTTGCGCCCTGATCCATCGTTCCACGCGGGGCGATGAACCATCTTCAAGCCACCGATACGGATCGGGCACAATTGTCCCGAAGTAGTTTGTGGTAACCGTGTCTCTGGCGGTCACCGGCGCGTCGAACCTGGGCGCGCTGCTGCATCCGACCAGTATAGATATGAACGAAATGGAGATAATAAAGGATATGATTCCCGGTTTCATTGGTCCCTCCGCTTACATGTTAGATTGGCCCTGTCCATACTCGTTTGTCAATATGCTGATTTTTTCGGAAACAACCTGATGCTGATCCGGAGGCGTCGTATCCGGTCTTACCCGTGTTTACCCGCCTGCCATTCCGGTGAAATTGCGGACCTAACCCCGTCCGATGAATTCCAGCACCGCGTTTATAAAAGTAAGCGGGTGCGGCGGACAGCCCGGGACGTACAAATCGATTTTGAACTCATCGAAGAATTTGCGGTCCAGTTGATCCGATCCGGCAAACGCTCCGCCGCTTATCGTACAGGCCCCGACTGCTATCACTATCTTCGGCTCACCGATGCTTTTGTATGCATCTGAAAGCGCGTGGGCCATGTTCTTCGTCACCGGCCCGGTGATTACGATTCCGTCCGCATGTCGCGGCGATGCGACGAAATCGATGCCGAACCTCCCCATGTCAAAGTTGACGTTGCTGCAGGCGTTCAGCTCCATCTCGCAGCCGTTGCATCCTCCAGCGGACACCTGCCTGAGTTTCAGCGAGTGCCCGAACATTTTGTGGATCTCTCTTCTCGCATCGATCGCCGCTCCGAGATATTGCTCATACCCGGTCCCCGATGACACGATCAGCCGGCTCCTGTCCGTGCAGCCGAGCTTGTGGTCATTGGTAAACCTGATTGCACCGCCCGATGCTCGCTCGCACTCTCCGCAGAAAACACATTTCCCGAGATCGATAGACACCGGACTCGCCGCGATCGCACCGGTCGGGCAGACATCTACGACCTTCTGCCAATCATCGTGGTACTTCGATTCATCGATGTCTGGGAACCCACGATGCGTTTTCATCAGCGTGGCTTTCCTCACGTCCGGGATCGCCTGATTGCCGTGCTTCCATCTGAGCTTTATCAAGTCCAACATTTCAATTCCTTCATCGACTCACAAATCGAATCCGCAGTAGGATAGGTTGAAGCTCTTGTTGCACAACGGAAAATCGGAGACTCCTTCGCCGCGAACCGCGAGCGACAGCGCAAACCAGTTGTTAAATGACGGGTCCTTGATCTTCACTTTCCTGATTTTGCCGTCACCATCCGTCATGACGATGTGCGCGATCTCTCCGCGCCACCCTTCCGTCATGGAGACCACCAAGCTGCCACTTGCCAGCTCTCGCCGCTCCATTTTCAGCTCACCAACCGGAAGCCTGCTCAGCTGTTCCCTGATAATCCGTATCGACTGCTTGATCTCCACGAAACGGATATACGCGCGGGCAAAGACGTCGCCGCTTTCCAGGGTAAGCTTATGGACCGGGATGAGCTCGAATCCGCCGAACGGATGATCCGAGCGGACATCCAATGCCACGCCGCTCGCACGTGCAGCAGGCCCGACCATTCCAATTGCAACCGCCGTTTCCTTTTTCACGACTCCGGTCTTTTCAAACCTCTCCAGAACCGATGCCGACGAAAACAGGACTTCTGCCGCAAGCGCCGCGTCGTCATCGAGCTGCTCAATGACAGACGAAATCCTGTCGTGCAATTCGGGCGTGACGTCACAGTTGACTCCACCGAAAGTCATCAGCCCGCGGCCGAATCGATTTCCGCAAATGGACATAGTTGTGTTTATGACTTTGGTCCTGAGAGCACCGAAAACGGAATTCCCAGTCAGGTACGCCACATCTCCGGAGAGTGCGGACAAGTCTCCGAGATGGACTGCAATCCTCTCTAACTCCAGTGCAATGGTCCTGATGACCTTTGCCCGGTTGGATACTGCGACGTCTGCGAGCGACTCGACAGCTCTGATGAACCCTCCCGAATGGCCGATGACAGTATCGCCCGCCACCGACTCGGCAAGCTTCTCAAGATAGACGGGCCGGTGCGCATTCCTGATGAACAATTCCTCGACGCCGCGGTGCTGGAAACCAAGCTTGATCTCGAGCTGATAGACTTTTTCCCCGTGGCAGGAGAACCTGAAATGTCCCGGCTCGATGACCCCGGCATGGATCGGCCCGACGCCAACCTCATGAACCTCTTCTCCTTCCATGCTGAAGAACTCGTATTGCTTCTCTCCGCTGTCGATTCCGGGGATGCCGCTTCGAACCGGCTTCAACCACGGATGACCTTCCGGCATGACGCCGAACTGCTCGTAGAATTCTCTCTCGAACAGATGCGCGGACGACGCCTCAGGCGTTATCGATTGATACGCGGTCTCGCTCACAAACTTTGATGAAGTCACGAAGAGTTTGGATGCATTGTCGTCGGCAAGAACGACGTATAGAACGACACCATCGGCGGTCTTGTCGCCGAAGAACTGGACAAACCGCTCGCCGTCCTTGATCCTGGAGATCGTCTCCGACCTCAATTCTTCAATCGGGATAACCGGTATTTCACTGACGCGAACCGACTGCAGATTTCTGATTTCCAACCAGGTCAATTCATGCTCCCGATTACCTGAAAAATCCGGCGGCTTTGTTCATAAGGTCAAATGCCTGATGCGGCATGTTTATCCCGACTATCAAAAGAATAACCAGCAAGACTATCTGCGGTGCGTAGGCAGATAAAGCACTCCTTATTTTTCCTGTGCCGTCTGACGGGTCATCTCCGAATGCCATGTTGAACACCGTGCTCCCCATCCCGAACGTCACGATGACTATGAACAAGAAGAACAAAACCGCGAGCCAGCTTTCCCCGTTCAGCCAGAAGGCTTTGATAATGAAGAACTTACTGATGAAGATCGGGAACGGCGGGATGCCGATAATGGAAAGCACCGACACGATCCAGAGCCATCCGGTCGCCGGATCTCTTTTCAGCAAACCGCGAACGTCATCGACCCTCTTGCTCTTGTAGTCATGAAGGATATTTCCCGAAGTCAGGAACAAGGAAGTCTTCGAAAGAGAGTGAGCAAACGTGTGGAGCATCGCAGCGAAGAGCCCGGGCTGGCCAAGTCCGACTCCGATGAACATTATGCCCATGTTCTCGACCGACGAATAAGCGAGCATCCGCTTGTAATTTTTTATACGCAGCATGAAAACCGCACTGACGAACAGCGAGAGAAAGCCCGTCAGCAGCAGGATGAAATTCGAGAACGCTTCCAGATGCGCGCGGATAAGTATCTCCTGCACTCTCAGCAGTCCGAGGAAGGCGGAATTGAGAAGCGTTCCGGAAAGAAGCGCCGAGACCGGCGACGGAGCTTCGGAATGCGCGTCCGGCAGCCAGGCATGTATGGGGGCGACGCCGATCTTCGTTCCGAGTCCGACAAAAAGAAACGCGAACGACAACTTCAGCCAGAATGGATTTATCTGTGAAGCATGCTGGTACAGGTCGCTGAAGAAAAGCGACCCGACGCTCTCGCTTCCTATCGAGAGGAGTATTATCCCGACAAATGCCAGCGCGATACCGACGGAGCAGATATAAACATATTTCCATGTCGCTTCGAGAGAAGATTTTTTCTTCTCGAAATAAATCAGGAGTGCGCTCGTCAGCGTCGTAGCCTCGACGAAGACCCAGAGGAGTGCGAGATGCGTGGCGAGGATTACACCGCTCATCGCCACGACGAACAGAAGTATCTCTATGACGTAAACGGCTTCCTGCTTCGCGGTCAGGTTATGCTCCTTGAAATAGAAGAGGCTGTAAACAGAAACTCCGGCAAATACCAGTGCCATCACTGCGAAGAAATACAGACCGATATCGTCGAACCGGAAATATTCGAGGAACCAGTTCGGCAGCCAGAACCATTCGATGCTGAGCCATTGCACGAAGGCAACGAAGAGAAGAACGGCTGCAGAGCCGAGCAGTGCGACGCGGTTTATAAACTTATTTCTTGCGGCAAGACTAATCGCGCCCAGAACCGGCGGAAGGATAAGAACGAGACTGATCATCTTCAGTCCTTCAGCTCCGTCAGCACGTCAACATGGCTGCCGTCGTAGATCTGGTGAATCTTGTTGAAGAAGATTGCAAACAAATAGACCGCCACGAAGAGGTCGAGAAGGACACCGATGTTTACGAGCATGGGCAGCTCGTTAGCCACCGAGAGCGAAAGGAGGAAGATGCCGTTCTCGAGCATCATGTAGCAGAGAATGTGCGTGATGATCCTCTTCCGGTTGACGATCAGAAACAGGCTCAGTATGATCATCACGATGGATATTCCGAAGTACAGCGGCTTGATCTGGCCGCCGGTCCTCGCGGACCAGAAGGCTGCAACGAATCCGGAAATAAAAATTGCGCTCGCGATGAGGAGCGAATAGAACTGTGAAAGGTATGGCTCAATTTCGCGCGATGTCTCGTTCTTGCGGATAACAGTCAGCAGGAAGTATGGAATCACGATTGCTTTCACGATAAGCGTCTCGAAGATCAGGAAGGCTACGTTCAGCCAGCTCAAGGTTCTGA
>JAJYJD010000370.1 GCA_021789755.1 Bacteroidota bacterium | reverse complement strand
TCTATCAGGCCGCCGTACTTGTCCACCAGCGGTGTGTGCTGATGCGGACATATGTTTATGAATGCGTGCACAGCTCCCTCGAGCTTCACGAGCGCTATCTCGTCATCACCGAGCCTGCGGACAATTCCTTTGCCGTCGGGAAGCTCGGAAAGATCAGCGATTCTTACGAACTCACCCAATACGTTGTTGCTCCAATGCGTTATCGGTGAAAGGAGGCTTGCAGCGCACGGGCCCTCTCTCCGTCCTTACCTTCTGACTCCCCATTGCTTCGGCGGACAACTTAATCGTCTCCCGCAAAGGGAGAGTGACCGCGCGGAAAAACCCGTTCTTAAGCATGTCTAAGATTCCAGATCGACCGGCGATCCGGCCCTGTAACCCTTGTCGGTCTTCTCTGCCAGCGTCGCGGCATGGTTAGGGTCGTGCTCGAAAAAAAGGATCCAGTTTTCTTCCACGGCCCGTCTCAGGATGCTCTTCTTTTCTTCGAGAGTGATGAGGGGATAGTTATCGTATCCCATGATGAATGGCAGCGGGATGTGCGAAGACGTCGGTATCGTGTCGCCCGGGTGGCACAGTGATATCTTTCCGTCGGTCACGAGGATTGTTTGATGCGCGACCGTATGTCCGTCGGTAAGTCTGATAAAAATCCCCGGGTACAGCTCGATCTCGCCGTTCAGAAGCTTGAGGCGGCCCTCTTTGAAAAGCGGGCCGTACTTCTCATTCCGATAACTCGCCCGGTCTTTTTCCGACGGGTTGAGCGCCCACTCATACTGCTTCTTCTGTACGTAATATGTCGCATTGGGAAATGTCGGCTTGATAGAACCATCTTTGTCTTTGAATGTGGCGCCGCCGACATGATCGAAGTGAAGATGAGTCAGGATGACGTCAGTGATATCCTGGAAAGATAGCCCGACGCCGGCCAGGGATTTTGCGAGAGAATATTTTGAATGATCGATGCCGTAAATTTCCGAGAATTTCTGTTCCCATCCTTCACCGACTCCGGTGTCTACGATTATTCGCCGCTTCCCGCCTCTGATCAGCAGTGTTCTGGCAGCCATCTCAATCCTGTTCCTGCCGTCGGGGGGATTCGACTTCTCCCATATCGGCTTCGGTACGACACCGAACATGGCTCCACCGTCGAGGTAGAACCGAACAGTTTCCAGTCCGGTAAGGGTGTAGTCTCCTATGCGCATCATTTGCTCTGTTTAGTCACACTTTAGAACAACTAATCCTGCCCGAAGAGTTCAAGCCCATTACTGCCTTAAGATAGCACACGAATGAAACGAATTTATATCTGATGAATACGAACCGGGCGAATAATTTTGCTTGAGCCGGCCGATTTGTGTCAGAAACAAAAGCCATTCGCAGTATTTCCCGCCACGTCGCGGACACCGCGCCACGCGGTGCGGAATCGGCATATCATATTCAATGATAAAGGGCAGGACACGTCTTCATGTTTTCCGATGACGAAGCCGGTTAAATAAAAGAGGCCGGGCGATCAACCCGGCCTTCATGAAATCTTCCTTTGGTGTGCCTGATCGGAATTGCTTACGGACTATTTCCTGAATCTGGAAGTAGCAGCAGAAAGCTCGAGTCCGGCGAGTTGCGGATTCAACTGTAAAGCTCTGGCAAAGAGTGCTTCTTCCGTCTCAGGGTGATTGGGATCAGGGATACAGCAATCAACGGGACATACAGCTGCGCACTGTTCCTGTTCGTGGTGACCTACACATTCGGTGCACTTGTCGGGCACTATGTAATAGAAATCGTTAGAGATAGCGGGATGTTTTTCGCCGGAGAGTTCCCACTCGACGCCGCCTGCATAGATTGCCGTGTTCGGGCATTCCGGTTCGCATGCGCCGCAGTTTATACACTCTTCAGTGATGAAAGTAGCCATTAATTTTCTCCTTTTTTGTTAGTCGGTACCGGCGCGAGTTCGATGCGGGGAAGGATCGCCTGCGTTCTGCGATTTTAAACTGAAACTCCCCGAATAAAGTCAGAGACTTCAGTCGGAATCTCGTCTTCAACGGACCGGTATCGACTCCAGTCATCTCAGTAACACTGCCAATTTTATCAAAATCAAAAGAACTCTTCAATCTCGTACGACACCAGTCTGTAAGTCAAGCTTGGTGCCGGAAGGAATTGTCTGCGCCGAGGCTTATGCAGACCGCAACAAGTTTTTGCGCTTTAATAAGATAGGCCCGCCGACAACCGACCCTTTGGTCGAGAAGATCCGTTTTCCCATGAGGCAAAATGCCGGAGGCTCTCCACGAAAGGTTCACTCTTGACACACAAATACTAATCAAAGAATCGCCGGCTCCCCGTCCGCTTCTCCGTGGAGCATCTTCGGCATTGACATGGGAAATATATCCGAAGTTGCAGATAAATTCAACCGCTCACATCGGACACGTCTTAGATCAGGTCCATGCAAGAATAACCTATTCCCGCGACGATATTTCGCTCCTGCGGGGCGAATGTCTTGTTCGGTCCGCTATGCTGCTAGAAATATTTCATCCCTGACGGGACGAGGCCTTCGATCCAGGAACAAAGCCATCACCACTACTTACTATTCACAATGTACTGCCTACTGCTTTATCCCCAGCTTTTCCCTGAAGTATCCGATTGTCTTCTTCAGCCCTTCGATCCTCGGCACCTTCGGTTCCCACCCGAGAATTTGTTTCGCCCTTGTTATGTCGGGCTGAC
>JAJYJD010000369.1 GCA_021789755.1 Bacteroidota bacterium | reverse complement strand
AAACGGACATTGGAATACCGACTGGCCCTACATTGCTTTTCACTCTTCAAGCGTCATGGCTGCCGGGTATGATGGAGACAAGGAGTCCTTCCTCGGGATGTATGGCAGCATCAGGAACCCCGCATCGGTCCAGGCCGGAAAGCTCGGTGGTATTACAGGGAGATGGGCTGACCCGATTGCCGCCCTTCAAGTCGATATCGAGCTTGCCCCGGGCGAAGAGAAGGTGATTTGTTATACACTGGGCGCGGCGGGGAAACGCGATGAGGCAAAGCGTCTGATCAATAATTATCATTCGGTGGAGACTGTAGACAAGGCATTCGCCGATCTCAGAGAGAAGTGGGACCGGCTTATGTCAACAACGGAAGTCTCGACTCCCGATGAGTCGATGAATATTATTCTGAACAAATGGCTGAAGTATCAGACAATATCAGGAAGGTTGTGGGGGCGCACCGCGTATTACCAGACGGGCGGGGCTTTCGGCTTCCGCGACCAGCTTCAGGACAGCCAGATATTCCTACCGATTGACCCCAAATTAACTGAGCAGCAAATCCTGCTGCACGCCCGTCATCAATACGCTGATGGAACCGTCCAACACTGGTGGCATCCACTTACCGAAGTCGGGCTGAGAACCGACATGTCCGACGATCTCCTCTGGCTTCCTTTCCTCGTCAACAGCTACATACAGGAGACCGGCGACCGCCGGATCCTCAATAAGAAAGTGGCCTTCATCGACGAGAACAAACCGGCGACCATCCGGGATCACTGCGGCCGGGCTATTCATCGTGTGTTGAAGCGCCGAAGTAAACGCGGCCTGCCTCTGATCGGTGCCGGCGACTGGAACGACGGATTGAGCGCAGTCGGATTGAAATGGAAGGGCGAATCGATCTGGCTCGGACATTTCCTTTACAAGGTGCTCACCGATTATTCATCTATCCTTGAAAGGGTTGACAGGAAACGTTCAGCCTCTTATCGAAAAGAAGCCCGGAAACTCAAGAAAGCAATCAACACATTCGGGTGGGACGGTGAGTGGTTCTGGAGTGCAACCAAGGATTCCGGAGAGAAACTGGGGTCGCGTGTCAACAGAGAGGGAAAAATTCACCTCAACCCACAGACCTGGTCCGTAATTTCCGGAGTTGCAGATGCGAAGCGAGGGAATCGGGCAATGAAGGCTGTGGAAGATCACCTGGAGAAAAAAGCCGGCCCTCTATTGTTGTACCCGGCATATAAGACGCCGGACGAAAAGATCGGCTATTTGACCAGATACTCCCCCGGTATGAGAGAGAACGGCGGGGTTTATACTCACGCTGCCACATGGGCCGTCATTGCGGAAGCGATGCTGGGGCGCGGTGAGGATGCATTCAGAATGTTTTCAAAAATAAATCCTATAAATCGAAGTATGAATCCGGATGAGTACGGTGCCGAACCCTACGTTACCCCTGGAAATATCGACGGACCGGAGTCGCCGTCGTACGGGAGGGGAGGATGGACATGGTACACGGGAAGCGCATCGTGGCTTTTTAAAGCGGGTCTCGAATACATACTCGGCGTTCGCGCTGCTTTGGACGGTCTTGTAATCGATCCGTGCGTACCGGCGGCCTGGGACAGTTTCTCCGTCATGAGAAGATTTCGCGGAGTGATATATGAGATTCAAGTTGTTAATGAGCAACACGTAAATTGCGGAGTCCAAACTGTGATTATTGATGGGAAGCCGGCTTCACGGCTGAAGTCAGGTGGAAAAGGAGTATTGATTCCGCCGTTCAAAAAGAACACGAAGCATTCGGTTGTTGTCTCCCTCGGTCCGAGGATTCGTGAGGAGGAGATGTCATCTAAATGATCAGATGCAAGACGGCGATCGTCCGAGGGATTCTCATGACAGTTGCCGTTTCATTGGTTGCGCTTGAGTCTTGCGCAGCATCCGCGCCTCAGGCGCCTCAGGGAGTTATTACCGTGGTCGGCGACAGATGTGTGATCCTTCATTGGAATCCGGTCGAGAACCAAAATGTTGCAGGTTACTACGTATTCAGACAAGCCGACGGAACGGGAGGATACGTTCAGTTGATCGGCCAGCAGACATGGATGACCGGCTTCGCGGATAAATCGGTGAAGAACGACACAACTTATTCATATTACGTGGAAGCGGTCAACAGCTTAAATCAGGTCAGCGACTCTTCATCCCACGTCACTGCCGTCCCACATTTGCTGACGGACGCGCAGTTTCTGGATTTTATACAGGAATCCGCGGTCGACTTCTTCTGGTATGAAGCCAATCCCGCGAACGGCTTAATCAAAGACCGCAGTACGCAATCTTCAGATTGCAGCATCGCTTCGGTCGGGTTCGGTCTTACCGCCATTTGCATCGGAATGGACCACGGCTGGATTCCCGACACCGCCGGCCAAGACCGTGTCCTTACCACGTTGAAGACTTTCTGGACTCTGCCGCAGGGAAGCGGAACATCAGGATATGCCGGATACAAGGGATTCTTCTACCATTTCCTGAACATGCAATCGGGCTTGAGATCCGGCGGTTGTGAGCTGTCATCGATCGATACCGCGCTCCTTTTGGCGGGAATACTTTATTGCAGGAATTATTTCACTTCGTCGGATTCGGTCGACACTCAAATACGTGAGCTCGCTGACTCGATCTACAACCGTGTCGACTGGAGCTGGATGCAGGCATACGACAGCGGTATTTATATGC
>JAJYJD010000368.1 GCA_021789755.1 Bacteroidota bacterium | reverse complement strand
CATTATGGACGCCGGTCATTTTGCGCAAGGTTCCGGGGAAGACTCCGGATCCCTATCCAAGCGTGACGTAGATTTTATTTTCCGCCAGGAGTTTAGAGACCGGGACCAGGTTTCCTTCCATGGTTTCGCCGTTCAGCACAATTTTCTTTACGCCCTTCTCAGCGCTTCCTGGATTGTCGATCTGTATGTTGAGCACGTTGCCGCGAAATCGCCGCCTGACGGTGAATGATTTCCACTTCGACGGTATGCAAGGATCGATGCGAAGGCCGTTCACCTCCGGCTTGATTCCGAGAACGTATTGTGTGATTGCGTGGTAAGTCCAGGATGCGGAGCCGGACAGCCATGGGATGCGCGAAACGCCGTGCCTTGGACTCTGTTTCCCATGAGTCGACTGGCAAACCACATAAGGTTCTATCTCACGTATTTCTGCTTTTTTGTTGTAAGCGGCCGGCAAATACGCTCGCAGGTATTCGTATGCCTGGTTGCCGTGACCAAGAATCGTCTCTGCCATGACGGCCCACGCCTGCGTGTGTATGAAGATGCCGGCGTTCTCTTTGAGCCCGGGATTGAAGAAAGATGCGCGGACAACTTTATGATCGGTCTTTACAAACGCGGGGTCGCAGAGCGCCAGCCCGTACTTCGACGCGAGCCGCTTGTGAACCTGTTCCATAGCTGTCTCAGCCTGATCCTTCGTTGCGAGGCCGGAAATCACCGACCATGTCTGAGGATTAAGAAAGATCATTCCTTCCGCGCACTCTTTGGATCCCAACTTCAGGCCGTCGCTTCGATACCCGCGCATAAACCATTCGCCGTCCCATGCATAGCGCTTGATGTTGCTGTCGAGGCGCTCGATGGTCAGCTTCGCCCACGACGACTCGTCCGCTCTATGCAATAGAATTGCCACGTCGGCATAGACCTTCAGTGCACGACGCAACTGCATTGAGATGAAGATAGATTCGCCCTTCCTGCCGAAGCGGAGAGTATCGTTCCAATCGGCCTGTAAACCGCTTGGCAGCCCGTGCGGTCCCGATCTCCCAAGATTGAACTGAATTGCGCGCTTCATATGTCCAAAGACGGATTCCTCACCCTTGTCGGCGAACGGGAGGACTTTACGGTAGAAAGCCACCTCGCCGGTCTCGTTGACATAGGCCGGGATGGCATCGAACATCCAGAGAGCGTCGTCGGAACGGTATTCGTCTTCCTTCGGAGCCTGCTCCTTGCCCGGCGTGTGACTGAACGGCAGCACCACCGGCATCGCTCCGCCCGTCCAGGCCTGGCCGGTGATCATGAGTTCGAGCCTTTTCCTGGCCTCTTCGGGGATGGCATGCATTACGCCGATGAGATCCTGCATCGTGTCGCGATACCCCAGCCCATCGCGGTCGATTCCGGAGTATATGAGACTTGCGGAGCGAGACCACGCATAGGCAACCAGTGAATTGTAAATCCCCCATGTGTTCACGGTGGCGTTCAGCCCGCTGTCCGGAGTGTGGGCGGAGAATCCCCCGATCCTCTCGTGCCAGAACGATTTCAGCTTCTCAAGCTCCTCGTCCGCCTTCGAGATATCGCTGAACTCATCCGCGGCCTGTTTCCCTTCGACCTCCGCGCTCCCGATTCCAGCGATAACGAGAAACTCCTTCGATTGCCCGGCTGAGAGGGTGAACTTTATCTGAAGTGCACCGCACGGGTTGTCGCCATAGGCGAGACTGTCCGAACATTTTCCGCGGTCAACGGCAATAGGGTTGGCATATGTCCGGTACGGACCGAGGAATGCTTCGCGGTCCGTGTCGTAGCCGACGACCTTTGCCCCGGTTATTGCCTGAAACGTGTGGCGTGCCTGGTCCTTCTCTTTGAAATTTTCGCGTTGAGGTGGAATGTTCAGGTTCGTGCCGTGGTCTATGATCCCGTCGACGACTTTCATCTGGGCAATGTACTGAACGTATTGAATGTTGAGCAGGTCGTCAATGGTGTTCCAGTTCCCGGCGTACTCGAAGTAGCTGAACGCACTCAACGTACGTTTCTTCTTGGATGTGTTCGTTACCTTCACCTTCCAGATTTCAAATGTCCGGCCGAGCGGGACAAAGTAGGTCACTTGCGACTTGATGCCGCTGTACTGAGACTCGATCACGGTGTACGCGGTACCATGACGACAGATCGATTTGAATTTGCCGAGCGGTTTGCCGACCGGCTGCCAGGAAGCCGACCAGAAATCCCGCGCCCCATGGTCGTGGAAGTAGATGTATCTTCCCGGCTGGTCGGCAGGAATTGAATTGAACCTGAAGCGTACAAACCGCCCCATCCCGCCGGACTTGTAAAAACTGTAGCCGCCGGCATTATTGGTTATTATTGCGCCGTATTCGGTGGAGCCGAGGTAATTGCTCCAGGACTTCGGGGTGTCGGGGCGTGTAATTACGTATTCTTTGTTCCTGTCGTCAAACGTACCGTATTGCATGGGCAAATCTCATTAGTGAGTTCTTAATTTTAAGTAAGAGTTTCGGAACGTCGAGTCCATTTCCCGATTCGATCCACTTGTGCCGGGCCGGAGGCTCGAGTCCATGCACAATTCCCAATTCAAAATTTCAAATTGAAAATTTAGAGTTCTATTCTAGCTCGCTTCCGGGATTCCTGCTGCTTCGCGTTGCGCGCCGACGTCTTCCTTGATCTTGTTCATGGTCGGCTCATCCAGCTTGTAGAAAAAGATAAGCAGAATCAGTGCAATAACGC
>JAJYJD010000076.1 GCA_021789755.1 Bacteroidota bacterium | reverse complement strand
CGTGATCGCTGCGATCTGGTAAACGTTCACAAGCCCGGACTGCTTCGCGCGGTCGAGCACATACTTCACCACGTCGGCAGAG
Source organism: Bacteroidota bacterium (assembly GCA_021789755.1). Classification (GTDB taxonomy): domain Bacteria; phylum Bacteroidota; class Ignavibacteria; order Kryptoniales; family JAKASW01; genus JAKASW01. Next base: position 13,412 of record JAJYJD010000076.1, on the reverse strand, counting down.
TCGACAACCGGATCCGTATTCGGCATGGCTGCGATCCCGGTGAAACCTCCATTCGCCGCTGCAGCGATTCCGGAGGCGATGTCCTCTTTATATTCCTGTCCGGGTTCGCGGAGATGTGTGTGCATGTCGAACAGTCCGGGCGCGACGAATTTCCCGCGAAGATTGATTTCATAATTGACAGGATTCCCGCCGAGCGATGAACCTATCTCCTGTATAGCACCGTCGACTATCAGGATATCGAACAGGCCGTCATATTTTCCGGATGGGTCGATTACGCTGGCATTTCTTAAGAAAATTTTCATGAGGCTTTGGCTCCTGCCTGCTCCAGGCCGAAGCTCGGCTTCGGCGTTGGCAGACCGGTTAAGTAGAGAACGGCCATTCTTACGGCGACACCGTTGGTTACCTGATCCAGAATGACCGATGTTTCTCCGTCAGCAACGTCGGCATCGAGTTCCACGCCGCGGTTTATGGGGCCGGGATGCATGATAACGATCGACTTCTTCGATTTCTCGAGCCGGGACCTGTTCACTCCCCAATACAGTCTGTACTCCCTGATCGTGGGGAAATCGCCGCCCGCTTCTCTCTCAAGCTGGATCCTCAGCACGTTTAAGACATCCGCCCACTGTATTGCGTCGTCGATGTCGAAGAAGACTTTTACACCGAACTGTTCGAGATAGCCGGGGATCAGCGTTTTCGGGCCGCACACCGCGACGTTGGCGCCGAGCTTTGTCAATCCGAAGATGTTCGAACGGGCAACCCTGCTGTGGGTTATATCGCCGACGATGCAAACGTTAAGTCCCTTCAACTCGCCCAGCTTCTCTCGCATTGTGAACATGTCGAGCAGGCCCTGCGTAGGATGTTCGTTGATCCCGTCTCCGGCGTTAATCACGGGAGATTTCAGAAGCCTGGAAAGAAAGTGTGGAGCGCCTGTCGACGAATGCCGGACGACGACGATATCGGTTTTCATTGCCTCGATATTCCGCGCCGTATCTTTGAGTGTTTCACCTTTCGAGACGCTGCTGCCGCTTGCCGCGAAATTCACCACGTCGGCGCTTAGCCGCCTCTCGGCAAGCTCGAACGAAATGCGTGTTCGCGTCGAACTTTCGAAAAAGAGATTTACCACGGTGGTACCCTGCAGGGTAGGGACTTTCTTGATCGGCCGCTCCAGCACTTCCCTGAAACTGCGAGCGGTGTCCAGAATCTCCGTTATACCTTCGGGCTCAAGGTCACGGAGTCCGAGCAGATTTCTAATTCCCTGTGCCATCAGTGTATATCCTTTCTCCGGGCTTGCAATCGGCACCCGTACGACTAATTCGGGCTGCCATCTTCCTCCACCAGCAGTATTTCGTCGACACCATCGACCTCGGCCAGGTGGACGACAACGGATTCTTGAATTGCGGTCGGCTGGTTCTTGCCGACATAGTCGGCGCTGATCGGAAGTTCCCTGTGCCCGCGGTCCACGAGTACCGCCAGCTGGATCGTGGTGGGCCTGCCTATATCCACCAGCGCATCCATAGCAGAACGGATCGTCCTCCCCGTGAATAGCACATCATCCACCAGAACCACGTTCTTATCGGTGATGTCAAACGGGACTTCGGTTCGCTTCAATTCAGGAAGTCTTAGTTTTTGCCTGACATCGTCGCGGTATAGAGTGATATCGAGAGTGCCGAGAGGCACTCTGAGGTTCTCGATTTCCGAGATCTTGTCCGCTATCCTCTTTGCGAGAAAGTCCCCGCGTGTCTTAATTCCGATTACGCACATGTTTGCCGCACCCTTATTGTGTTCGATGATCTCGTGGGCGAGGCGCGTGATGGAACGTGCCATCTGCTGAGCGTCGGCGATCTTTGACTTGACTCTCATATCACTCCCGATCATGACATTTCTGAGACTTACGTGAGACAGACACTGAATTCCAAATTCGAAATCCTAAACAAATCTCAATTACAAAAGCTCATAACGTCTGCAACCTGGGTTCCGGTTCGGAGATTTGAGTTTTGGACGTTGTTCAAAATTCGGAGTTTCTGATTCAAAGCTTTTTCCTCATTACACAGGACATATCATCTTATTTCTGATGAGCTCGCCAGACCATGTGTGAGGTGATTCGTTATTGGCAGGTCCTTATCCACCTCACAGGATGGAATTAAAGGCTGGAAAAAGTTAACCGTTTCCGGGACGTTTTGCAAATCGCTTCGCAAGCCTCGGAAAGTCTTTGACTTACCGGATCAACCCGCCGCCGTTTCCTTGATTTTGCCTCTGATGGGGTTTATATTTCACCGAATTTTTAATCAATGAACGCCTCACACAGAACGTTGAAAGCCGTCATTATGGCCGGCGGATTCGGAACCAGACTCCGCCCTCTTACGAGCAGAATACCGAAGCCGATGGTTCCGATTATGAATAAACCCATGATCGAACACATCGTCCGGCTCCTCGTCAAGCACGGTATCAAAGATATTGTCGTTCTCGTCTTCTATCATCCCAACATAATCAAGAATTTTTTGCAGGACGGCAGCCAGTTCGGCGCATCGATAAAGTACATGAAGGCGGACTCCGACTACGGGACCGCCGGCAGCGTGCGAAACGCTTACGAACTCCTCGAGGGATCGAGAATCCTCGTCATCAGCGGCGACGTCCTCACCGACTTCGACCTGAAGAAAGCGCTGGCCTACCACGAGGCCAGGAAGTCCAAAGCGACATTAGTGCTCACCCACGTAAACGATCCTCTCCAGTACGGCCTTGTGATCACCGAAGAGGACGGCAAGATCGTGAGGTTTCTCGAGAAGCCGACGTGGGGAGAGGTTTTCAGCGATGCCGTCAATACCGGCATATATGTGATCGAGCCTGACGTGATCGAAACGGTTCCATACCGCGAGGAATATGATTTCAGCAAGGACCTGTTCCCGCTGATGTTAAGGCAAAAGATGCGGCTCTACGGATATTCCGCGGAAGGATACTGGCGCGACGTCGGCAACCTCAACGAGTACATAGATGCCCAGCTCGACTGCCTCGACAACAAGGTCGCTGTCGCTATAGAAGGGAGAGAGATCCGATACAATGGTGCGAGGATCATCGCTCCTATGGAGACGGTCATCCCCCCGACACTCAAAGCCAGGGGTACTGTCGTGATCGGCAAGAACGTCAGGCTGGGTGACAACCTGGAGCTGACCGATTCCATCATCGGCGACAATACGTCGGTGGATTCCGATTCCAGCATCAACAGGAGTATTCTCTGGGACAATGTTACTATAGGCGCCCATACCAGGATAACCGGAGACGTGATCGCGAGCAATACGATTGTCGGCGAGCGCGTTCAGATCGAAGAGAATGTTTTCATCAGCGATGATTGTATAATCGGCAAGCGGGCATATATACGTCCGAACGTCAAGCTCTGGCCCAAGAAGGTGGTCGATGCAGGCGCGACGCTTTCCAGAAGCCTCGTGTGGGAGGACAAATGGCTCTCCGCCATATTTACGGACGCAAGGGTGACGGGGACATCCAACATCGAAATGAACCCGGAGTTCGCGGCGAAGCTCGGGGCGGCGTTCGGTTCTCTCCTCGGCACCGGGAAATACGTAGTATGCAGCAGAGATTCGGACACTGTCAGCAGAATGATCAACCGCTCGTTGATCGTCGGTTTCATGTCGGCAGGCACAAACGTGTACGATTTGAGAAGCGAGCCGGTTCCCATCGTCAGGCACGAACTCAGGAGCGGCCGGGCCGCGGGCGGGGTACATGTCCGCAAGAGCCCGCTCGATCCAGATTTGACAGACATAATTTTCTTCGATTCCGACGGCAGGGACCTTGCCCCGAGCAAGGCCCGGTCGGTCGAAAGGCTCTTTTTCGGCGAGGAATTCTCGAGGGCGACCCACGATCAGGTCGGCGATATCTACTTCCCCGAACGGGCTGTGGAGAGCTACCGCGAGCACTTCATCAAATCGCTCGACATAGAAGCCATAAAAGAGAAGAAGTTCAACGTAGTTATCGACTACTCGAACGGAGTTGCTTCGACCCTTTTTCCCACAATCCTCGGCTCACTGAATGCGACCGTCGTCGCCCTCAATGCTTACCTCGACCCGAAGAGACTGACGCGGACACAGAGGCAGTTACAGATCGACCTCCAGCAGCTCAGAGACATTGTGAAGTCGCTCAACTACGATTTCGGTTTCATGTTCGACGCAGGTGCTGAGAAAATATTTGTCGTAAACAAAGCGGGCGAGTTTATCGAGGAAGATCGCCTTCTTTCGCTCGTAACCGAGCTCTTCGCTGCCGCGGATCCGCAGGCGAAGCGGATCGCAGTCCCCTTCTCCGCTTCGAGAGAAGTGGATTTGGTCGGCGAAGAACACGGCATAGAGATAGTCCGGACGAAAGCCACTCACCAGGCGTTGATGAACGCAGCTTGCGAAGGAAGCTTCGACTTTGTCGGCGGTACAAAGGGCGGATTTATCTTCCCCCATTTCCTTTTCGCCAGTGACGCCATGTTTTCGGTTGCAAAGCTGCTCGAGATGACCGCCAGGACCGGGTTGATGTTCGAGGACCTCGACAAGATGGTTCCGAAATTCAAGATGGTAAAGAAGAACGTGGATTGTCCGTGGAGCGAAAAAGGAAGCATCATGCGCAGGCTGATCGACCTGACGAAGGACGAAAACCGCGAGACTGTCGACGGCATTAAAGTGCACTATAAAGACGGCACGTGGGTTCACCTCCTCCCCGACAAGGAGCGGGCATTATTCCATATCAACGCCGAGTCGGCCAGCGAGGCACAGGCCAGTTCTATGGTGGAAAAGTTCGAAACGAAGATCAATCTCTGGCTTTCCGAATGGGCTCAGGGGAGCAAACCGGGGAATCTGTGACAGAAGATCTCCGACCGGCAGGCCCGCGGGAAGCGCCGCGTAACACTTGACATTTCAAGGACTTCCCAACAAAAGTCTTCACAATGAAAGGAAGAATACTTACAGATGAAAATTAGCGACATACTTCAAGATGAATTTGTGTCGACAAAATTGCCGGGAAAAACGAAGGAGGAAGTGCTCAACTCGGTCATCGACCTTTTGAGAAATTCCAAGAAGATAAAGGACCTCGATAAAGTTCGTGAAGCAATTTTCGAGCGGGAAAAGATCATGTCTACCGGCGTAGGAAAGGGGTTCGCCATCCCTCACGGAAAAACCGACGCCGTTACAGACATCGTCGCGGCTTTCGCCGTGACCGGTGAGCCGGTCGATTTTCAGTCTCTCGACGGGGAGCCGGTAAGACTCCTTTTTCTACTTGTAGGGAGAGACAATATGGTCGGCCCCCACATCAAACTGCTGAGCAGGATCTCCCGCTTGATGAACAAGGACGAATTCAGGAAGAAACTTCTGACGGCGAAGAACGCCGCGGAGATAACACAATTCTTTAAAGAAGAAGAGATCAGCTACTTCGATATTTGACACGGGATGGCAAAGAAGAAACCCCCAAAACTGCGCAAGGCTGAATCGTCGGCCGAGTTTAAACTCCTGATTGAACGGTTCAGCGACGAGCTCACGAAGAAGTCGGGAATTGCATTCTGGTTCCGAACTTCGGAGCAGTTCCAGAACTTCGTTTACGAGCTCGTGGTCGAGAGCAAACGGGTAGAACAGAAACTTGTCTTCAATATATTGGGGTTGAAGACTCCAATGTCCGACTTTCCCCGCCCGGGCCCCGCACTCTGCCGGTGTGAAATGGAAGATCTCAAGCACGGTGAGTATACGATAGTCATCGACAGGCGCGGGAAACAGCTCAACCAATTCAAGGTTTCCCTAAAGAGAAACCTGAAAGTGCTGAGCTCACCGAGGCAGGATAAATTCATTGACGTGATGACAGACCGCTCCGAATGGAGCTTCCAGGGAGAATAACGACAATGCTGAGCAACCTTCTCAGTAAGACAGTGATGCCAGTCCTTTTCAAAATCGGTCCGCTCAGCGTATACAGCTACGGCTTGATGATGGGCATCGGATTCCTCGTGGCCAACTATGTTGCCGTCAAGGAATTCGAGCGAAAAGGGCTTGGCGCAAATTTTGCCAATCAGGTGACTTTCCTTGCCCTGGTATTCGGTATAGCCGGGTCCAAGATACTCTCTCTCATCGAAAACTGGGGAGACTTCATCCGCGATCCGATAGCAATGACGTTTTCGCCGGGCGGACTAACATGGTACGGCGGATTCGTGCTTGCGGCGATCATGATTCTGTACGCCGCCCACAGAAAGAAATTCAAATTCTGGAAAGTAGCTGATGCGCTCGCCCCTGCGCTCATTCTGGGCTACGGGGTCGCCCGCCTCGGATGCCACTTCTCCGGAGACGGTGACTACGGCATGCCGACGAAACTCCCGTGGGGCGTCGACTACTCGAACGGTATTGTACCGCCCTCCGTTGCGTTCAGGGATTTCCCGCATATCGAGGACAAGTTCCCCGGGGGCATCGTGCCGAACAACGTGCTCCTCCACCCGACGCCGATATACGAGTTCATTGCCGGCATGATTATATTTTACTTTCTGTGGAAGATAAGAAAGAGCGTAGAACCTGACGGTAAATTGTTCATGATCTATCTCGTTCTCGCCGGTCTCGAGAGATTTCTAGTGGAATTTATCAGGCTCAATCCCCGCCTTCTTTTCGGACTTAGCGAAGCCCAGCTGGTCTCCGTCGTTCTTATCGCCGTCGGCATTGGCGGGCTCATATACTTCAACAGAAAAGCCCTTTCGGCAAAAACGTGACCAGGGTTCTCCTGTATAAGAAAGAGAACTGCCGTCTTTGCGACGAAGCAGAAACCATACTGGAGAAACTGAAGAAAGAGAAGAGGTTCTTTCTCGAAAGAATAACACTCGAGGATAATACGGACATATTCGAAAGATTCGGGAACAAAGTGCCGGTCGTCTTCATAAACGACCGTGTGGTTTTCGAATTCAAGCTCGACGAGCAGGCATTTCTGAGAAAGCTTTCCGAGTTCGAGTAGGCGCACAGGATTTTAGTTTCACATCCGTTTAATTTCGAACATCTGAAAAAGCGAAAGACTCTCGAAGGGAGCTCATTTGGCCGAAGAAAGAATCGTCGGGCGTAACGCGGTCGCGGAGGCCCTGAAAAGCGGCTCAGACATTTCCAAAATTTATGTCCTGTATTCCGCGCACGGCGGAAGTCTGAACGAAATATACACGCTTGCAAAACGACAAGGGGTTCCCCTGGCCCGCGTCGACTCCAGACAATTCGCCGAGCTGACGGCCAATCTCTCCCCCGGCGAGTCGGCGCAAGGAGTGGTAGCCACCGTTAGCAAGATCCGTTTCGAGACTGTGGACTCCATACTTGAATCGGCCTCGGGAAAAAAGTATCCATGTATCCTGATACTTGACCGGATCCAGGACCCTCAGAATTTCGGGGCCATCCTCAGGAGCGCAGCCTTCTTCCAGGCTGACGGGGTGATCATACAGAAAGAAGAACAAGCCCCGCTCAACGAGACGGTCATAAAGGCATCCGCAGGCGGAGCGTACCACGTCAAGATCGCACGTGAAACGAACTTGCACCAGACCATCACTTACCTGAAACAAAAAGGATATTGGATCGCGACAAGCGCTGCGAAGTCTCCCCTTTCCATCGGCGAACTCGATTTTAAAATGCCGGTGGCGATACTCATCGGCAACGAAGGGAGCGGCGTGAAGAGGCTCCTCAGGGAGAAGTCGGACATGACGTTTTCCATTCCGCAGCTCGGGATGATCGACTCACTGAACGTGTCAGTGGCAACGGGGATAATATGCTATGAGATAGCCCGCCAGCGATCCGTTTCCGTGCCCGAGGCAAAATCCGAATCAAAAGGAAAATCCAGATGAAAAGGCTTTCCGTAAATATCGATCACGTCGCAACTCTCAGGCAGGCACGCGGCGAGAGCGAGCCTGACCCTGTAGGCGCCGCGTTTATTGCAGAGACCGCCGGCGCTGACGGAATCGTGACTCATCTCCGCGAAGATAGAAGGCATATACAGGACAGGGATGTTTATATCCTCCGAAAAACTCTGAAGACCAAACTCGACCTCGAGATGGCTGCAACGGAGGAGATAATCAACATTGCACTGGACGTCGTCCCGGAGCTCGTGACTCTCGTCCCCGAAAGGAGACAGGAGCTGACAACCGAAGGCGGGCTTGACGTTGCTGCCCAGGTTGCCCGCTTCAAAGAGGTCACCGCCAGATTTCACAAAAAGAATATTCTGGTCAGCCTCTTCATCGCACCGGCGAAAGAACAAGTCAGGGCGGCCCGGAGTGCGGGCGCGGACTTTGTCGAGCTGCACACCGGTGAATACGCCAATGCCAAAGGCAGCACAATAGATGACCAGCTTGAACGATTGAAAGAGGCTGCGATGGTCGCGGCGAAGCTCGGACTCAAAGTGAACGCCGGACATGGACTGGACTACCGGAATCTAAAGGCGGTTGCGATGATCGACGAGATCGAAGAGTTCAGCATCGGACACGCACTCATTTCACACGCACTTTTCGTCGGAATGGAGAGAGCAGTTAAGGAGTTGATTGATATCCTCAAGGAGGCCGAACATTGACGAGAAAGAAATCTACCGAAGCAATACACGGAAGGAAGGACAGCCTCTACCGCGGCGCAAACTACCCGATTTATTCAAGCACCACTTTCGCGGTAGAAAAGAGCGATGACTACGACAAGTTTATCGGCGACCAGGAAGAATTCTACATCTATTCCCGGTACTCGAACCCGACAGTCCGCAATGTCGAAGAAAAAATTGCGGCGCTCGAAAAGGCCGAGGATGCCGTGCTATTCTCCAGCGGGATGGCCGCGATAACCACGGCAATCCTGGCCTTCGCCAAACAAGGAGACACCATCGTCGCTCTGCGCAGACTCTACGGGATGGCATACAGGTTTCTCAGAGATGTGGTGCCGAATTTCGGAATCCACGTTCACTTTCTCGACGAAGCCGAACTTTACGCGGCACACAAGGAGTTTCCCGGCGCGAAACTGTACTACTTCGAGACCCCCATAAACCCGACTACAGACTGCGTTTCGCTGGAGAAGACCGTCAGATCCGCAAGAAAAGCGGGTGCCCTTACAATAATGGACAACACCTTCGCCTCTCCGATTAACCAGAACCCCATCGATTTCGGCGTGGACATCGTGGTACACAGCGCCACCAAGTACATCGGCGGGCACAGCGATATTATGGCCGGCGCGGTCGCAGGATCGAAAGAGCTCCTCAAGTCCGTCCGTGAAAGCCTTAAAGCCTTCGGCGGCTGTATCAACCCGATGGATGCATACATGCTCGACAGGAGCCTCAAGACTCTCAAGGTTCGCGTCGAACAGCAGAACAAGAGTGCCCAGCGAATCGCGGAATATTTCAACCGCCAAAAGAAAATCCTGAACGTCTACTATCCGGGTATTCCATCGGTCCGCAGCTACAAGATAGCGAGGAAACAGATGATGGGTTTCGGAGGGATGTTGTGCATCGAACTCCCAGACCTCAATTCGGCAAAAATTTTTTGCGACAGCCTCGAGCTCGGGTTGAACGCGACAAGTCTGGGAGGCGTTGAGACCCTCGTGAGCATTCCGGTCCTTACAAGCCACATTAAGATGAGCCCGGACGAGCTCAAATCTGCCCGCGTCTCGGAAGGGATGGTCAGAATCTCCGTCGGCCTCGAAGATCCCGACGACCTGATTCTCGATTTCAAGAACGCCCTCGCGAAAATCCCGGCATAAGGCGGGCAGCGTCTACTTCAACAATAATACCGAATCGTAATAGACTTGCGCCGCTGCGGCTGGCTGCTATTTAACGGCCTTTCGGAGAGCGAGATGGAGACGCAAGGCTCTTCCCAGATTAGCGACGAAGATTCCGAAGGCTCCCGCCCCACCGGCAAATGCCTTCAACGTGCGATCCGCTTTTTCGTAATACAACCTGTTCTCGGTAGCGGCAAAAAGACGATCGAACAATATGGCAGCGCCGGAATTGCCCGACGGTGTCGGGGCGTCGTCAATCGGTTTCTTCTTTGCCGACAGAAGGCCTTCACCCTTGCTATCAACAGGCCTGTCAAAGAAACCGCCCCTGTCTTTATCCTCAAAATCGTCTATGAGCACCTCCGCGATCTTTTCAGCTGCAGCGAGGTATGCATCGTTTCTATTCACGTCGAATAAGTCGAGCAGCGAAATCCCGAAGTAGACCTGATCGTCGAGGAGACCACCGTACACTACCGACTTACCGCTGAACGCGTGTGCCACTTTGCCGCGCTTATCCATCATCCTGTCAATTATGAACCGAGAGGCGCCCTCGGCTGCCTCGAGATAGCTGCGTTCCCTCAGCACCAGCGACGATTCAACAAGCGCACTGATCGCAAAACCGTTCCTGTCTGCAAACACAGTCTTATCTATGAACGGAGCCTTCCGATGATTCCGGGCATTCAGCAGCTTCTCTCTGGCTGACGATATGAGTGCGACGACATCTTCTTCCGTCTTTCGTAATTGATCCGCGATCGCCGCAGGCGAAACGGCAATTCTCAGGACATTTCGCTCGGGAAGCTCGTGCGTGTCGCCCGGATTTTTTCGAATATCGAAATATTGTGCTGCTGCGCTGAATTCTTCATTTGCCAATAACTGACGGGCCTCATTCTCCGTCCACGTCCAGTAACTCCCATCGTCGTGCGGTCCCACATCCGCATCAATATGTGCATAGAAAGGTCCTTCCGGCGACCTCATCGGTCCCGCAATCCATGCGGCTGTCCGCTTTGCTATGTCGAGGTAGAATCTCTTCCTGGTGAACTCATAAGCCTTCAGATAGACCAGTAGCATGAGTGAATTGTCGTAAAGCATTTTCTCAAAATGGGGGACATGCCAGTAGCGGTCTACGGAGTATCTGTGGAATCCGCCGCCAACCTGGTCGTAAACTCCGCCCTCAGCTATTCTGTCGAGTGTCGTCTCGATCACCCTGCGTGACTGCGGATCACCGGTCCTCCCTGCCTCCTCGGCGAGCAAAAGGAGAGCGGTAGCGTTGAAGAACTTCGGCGCCGTGCCGAATCCCCCGAATTCATTGTCGGCTTTGTCGAGCGCGAGCTTTACAATACTTTCTACGGCTTTCTCTTCCGGTTCGCCGGGTTTCGCAATACCAGATTCATATTCCCTCAAATACTCGACGATTTCATCGGCGCTCTTATACACCTCGTCTCTTCTACTGGCGAAAATGCCGGCGACCTGCGGGAGGAGCGATAAGAGTCCGGGGCGTCCCTGCACGTCGTTCTTCGGGAAATAAGTTCCTCCGTAAAAAGCTCTCCCGTCCGGGGTAAGAAATCCGGTCAGCGGCCAGCCTCCCGCGCCCGTAAGCGCCCCGATAGCGGTCTGGTACCTCGCGTCTACATCGGGCATCTGGTCACGATCCACTTTCACGGGAACGAACAGACTGTTGATGATTCCCGCCACTTCCGCGTCGAAATACGACTCGTTGTCCATGACATGGCACCAATGGCACCAAACGGCTCCGATGTCGAGTAGTATGGGCCGGTCAAGCTCCTTCGCGACATTGAACGCCTCATCCGAGAACGTTTGCCAATGAACCGGCTGACGAGCCGCCTCCCTGAGGTAAGGGCTCTCACTTTCACTTAGTCTATTTTTGAGATCCATTTTCAATCCAAAATAATTTCGGTTTCTTCAAGATTTCTATTAAGTGCGGAGACCGGGGACTGGAGACTGGACTCCGGACTCCGGTTTGCGGTGTCCTTTGTTTTTTCTTTTCGCATTCCAGAAAATAATGACGCCTACGACAACGAACGCCAGCGACCCTCCCAGAGTTTTTGCGATGAACAGAAACGGATTGCCGCCTGCCTCCGGCGGGAGAAGCGTGAGAATTATCGCCACCACGGTGGTGATCCCGCCCACCGCACTCGCTATGATCCGGAACGTCACAGCGCCCCGCTTTTCCGACACCGCCTCACGTTTGAAGATTCTGACAGCCGCAAGAAAAATGTAAATGTAAGGTATGAAATAGACGATGATAGTGGCATCGACAAGAACCAGATACGCCTGTTCCATCGTCGCGCCGATGAAGCTCATAAGGAGGAACAATGTCGCAATCATTCCCTGAAATATGAGAGCGACATGAGGAGTCTTCCATTTCCGATGAATCTGACCGAAGGATTTCGGGAAGTAATTGTCGATTCCCGTCACGAAAAGTATCCGGGCACTCCCGGCCAGCCATGCTCCGGCGCCGCCTATACCGGCCAGCGTTATAAGGAATGCGCTCAGGTTCGACAGGTAGCTCAAACCGGTCTTCATTTCAAGGACGTGGATTGATTGAACCAGTCCCGTAACGAGGTTCACGTCTTTCGGTGCCATCCCTACAAGAAGGGAAATGGTTCCTACCAAATAGACCACGACGATAGCAACACCGGAAACGTAAGTCGCTTTCTGAATAGTTCTCTCCGCATCGACGATCTCACCGGACATTACGGCGGCCAGTTCAAGTCCGGCAAGCGCAAAGCACATGCTCGACCAAAACGAAATCGTTCCGTAGTCGAATTTAGTCGGAAGAATATTTATAAACGTGAAATGAGTTTCCGACCTGCCCAGATGTACGATTATTCCGGCGAGTACGGCGATTATTAGGATGGGACCGAACGTCCCGATAGCGCCGACATTCTGCACCCATTTGCCGATCCTCACTCCGACCACATTCAGGATGATTGCGACCCAGAGGATTGCCAGGCTGACTATCGCGATGAAGGGTTTGTCAGCCGCCAGTCCAGAAGCGCCCGGTATGATAAAAGCGGCAATCGCCGCGACGGAAATCAGGAGCGAAGGGTAATAGACAAGATTGTTGGCCCAATAGCACCATCCTGCGACGAAGCCATGAAAATCGCCGAACTCGATCTTCGCCCATTCGTAGACGCCGCCCTCCACCGGGTGCTTCTTGTTGAGGTAAATGACCGCAACGGCCTGCGGGATAAAAAAGAGGACAAGCGCCAGTATCCACAGCGAGATCGAGCTCGGGCCCGTGGAAGCCGCGATGGAGATCCAGCGGATTCCGACGATCGCGACGATGTTGAAGAGGATGATATCCCGGACTTTGAGGGCACGCAGTAAGTCTGTCATTTCGATCACATTTCCCGGTGTCTACACCGACTAATGATGTAAAAGATTAATTTAAGGAAATCCGAATCCATTTCTTGGGCCGTTGGGCGGTGGGCACTTTAAGATTTCTGCGCACAGAGTACACGGAAGAAGGCACGGATTCTCACTGATACATCGATTAATAATTTGAACCGTGGTTGCCTTGTTTTTTCCTGCGTTACTTGTGTGCTAATGTTTCGATTCAAAATAGCCCACTACCGCCCGTTGAGGAAGATGTTGCAGAGATTATTTCGGATCTAAGAATCGTACCGGGCCTCACCGATCCCTATTATCAAGTCTATTAAGACC
>JAJYJD010000075.1 GCA_021789755.1 Bacteroidota bacterium | reverse complement strand
GAGACCGAAGGCTTGTCGTGGTCCGTCACGGAAAGTGTCCCGGTCCATGATGATATAAAGAAACGGAACGGCGGCTACCGGCGATACATAGAAAGCTACAAGGAGACGCTGAGAAATCTTGCCAAATGCGGCATCGATACCGTCTGCTACAACTTCATGCCGGTATTCGATTGGCTGAGGACGGATCTCGAAGTCGTATTCAGCGACGGATCGATTACGACCGGGTTTGAAAGAAAAGTCGTCGCCGCATTCGACATGTTCATTTTGAAGAGACCGGGCGCCGAAAGAGATTACAGCGATGAACAATTGGGAAGCGCCGAAGAGTATTTCAGAAGCATGTCCGACAAGCAGAAGGACAAGCTGCTTCAGACAATCCTTCTCGGTTTGCCTGGCTCTCTCGAAGCTTATACGCTTGACGCGTTCAAGGAGGCTTTGAGGAAGTACAACGGGATAGACGACGCTGAGTTGCGCGAACATCTTTACGAGTTCATAAGAGAAATAACTCCGGCTGCCGAAGAAGCGGGCGTTCTACTTGGAATCCATCCCGACGATCCGCCGTTTCCGTTATTCGGCCTGCCGAGGGTTGTCAGCAATAGAAAAGATTTTGAGCAAATACTCGCAGCCACCGATTCGCAGTCGAACGGCATTACATATTGCCCCGGCTCGCTCGCAGCTTCTCCGGACAACGACGTTGTAGAGATGGCAGAAGCATTCGCAAAAAGGATCAACTTCATCCATCTACGGAATGTGAAGGGAGATGGGAAGGGAGGCTTCGTCGAAGACAATCATCTCGATGGTGACGTCGACATGTACGGTGTCATGAAGCCTCTCGTCATCGAACAGAGCAGGCGAGCAAAGTTAGGACTGAAGAGCGCCAGAATGCCTATACGTCCCGACCACGGCCACCTCATGATACCGGACATGAGCAGGAAGGGAATTTATCCGGGTTATTCTTTATTCGGGCGAATGAGAGGGCTCGCGGAACTGCGCGGGCTCGAGATGGGAATCAGACGTTCGATGGGAATCTGACTGACTGGTGCTCATCCAACTATCATTTGCTAATCCCGTCAAAGAAAAATCTGGCGAGGTGCTCCTCCCAACAATAGTTTTAGCCGCACATTGTTTGCTAAAATTAGTTGGAATGGCACTAGCTCAATCTTTCGTCCCTAACGGGGCGACTGTCTTGTTTGCTCTGGTTATTGACAGATATGGCATCCCAACGGGACGCGGCTACGGATTCAACCGCAGATGACACCGAGAGAATGTGGAATTCCGACGATGAGGGGCCTCGGGAAATTGCAACAAAGAGTGTCCCCCTGCAACTGCCTAATGCTTCTCTCCCTCGATGGGGGAAGATTAAGAGGGGAGTTATTTAATCACAAAGGACGCAAGCCCTGTGGGTGTATCCCAGGATTTTCACGGAGGTCACAAAGACCGGCATGCCCCCTTGGGGATTCGCCTTGAGCAGAGCAGCATCGGGGACGACAGAAGCGAACTTCCAGAACAGCTTCTGGCAGTTCTCCAAGAAACAGCACTTGACTTTTACCCCCCCCCAATAGATATTTTGACAAAGGCCGCAGAAGATTCGCGATAGACAATCAGGATAGAGATTCGGTAGTTCCTTTCGGAGACAAAAACCCGTAGCTTAGCAGAAGTGAAAGGTTCCCGCTTTTCTGATGCGGAGCATGGTTATCCGCAAGAAAACGGAGAGGAGATGAAATTAGGGCAAGACGAACTGGCAAATATCCTCGAAGAAAAATACGGACTCAGCTCGATTGAACTGAAGATTCTGGGATTTCTGACTAAAGGCTTTACCCGTAAGGAGATCGGCAGTAACCTGCATCTCAGCGTTCACACGGTGGACACACATTTGGCGTCTGCTTACAGGAAACTTGGGGTGAGGAATGAGGCCGAAGCTGTTGCGAGGATACTAAGTGACCGGCTCCCGTCGTTCCTGCCCAACGTGTTATGTTAACATCGGTACCGAGCCTTAAGAGGGCAGAAAAAGCCCAAAATAAAAATCAGGTGATTCACTGATTGCGCGGCATGGCTGCAGTTAGTAAGTTAGGGCTGTCAGAGGGACTGGGATGAATCGAGGCGATTCTAACGTGAGCAATATCGGGCGCCCTGGGCACACAGGGCTGGTAAGATTCGCTTACAACCCAACCAACCAGGGGAAGACAATGGGCCGCCTTCGTCGGCACTTCACACGAGGGATCCATGAAGTAGAAAGAGATCAGAAAGAATCTACGTCAGAGCGGAACGTGGCTCTTCGTGGTCTAATTTTCCTTCGCAGTGAATTGACCGGTAAATGAGATTTCAGGAGAAATAGAAAATGAATTGCGCAAGAGGATTGTTCCTTTTCATGACCATGGCACTAGCATGTCCAGGATGCAAGGACAGCGGAATGGGACCTGAGAATGACCGATCCGAACCATGGTATGGTCAGGTTGTTTCCGAGTTCGTTAATGCGGTGCTTAGACCCGATGGCACTGTTTGGACATGGGGATATAACTTCGCTGGGACACTCGGTAATCCGAAATATGATAGCACTGACCACCCCGTTGAGGTACTTAAGGCAAGAAATGTGATAGCCATTGATCTTTCTTGGGGTGCAGCTGTTGCGGTTGATAAAGATGGAAATGTATGGTTTTGGGGAAATAGCGAAATTTACCTCGGTCCACCCAACGTCGACACTAACGTCACTATCCCAATCAAGATAGCACATTTGGAGGGGGTGAAATCTATTACCATAAATGCTGTTCACATCTTTTTGCTGAAGAAGGATGGTACGGTCTGGTATATGAAACTGGACTGGTACACTCCGGCGGTTGTTGAGGGTCCAAGAAAGATCGAAGGTATTTCAAGCGCGGTTTCAGTGCAAAAAAGTCTTGCATTGACAAACGATGGGGAAATCTATGACACGTTTTCTTACGAACGTTTGCAGGATAGTTTGAGAGACATCATCGCTGTTTCTGGAACACACGATCGCCACATCATTGCTTTGAAAAGGGACGGAACAGTATGGGGATGGGGAGCAAATGAGCTTGGCCAACTGGGAAACGGGACATTTGTTGACAGCGACACTCCTACACAAGTTAGAAACCTCATTGATGTTGTTGCGATATCTGCCAACTATGACTACAACTTAGCGTTGAAAAAAGATGGGACAGTCTGGTTTTGGGGATTCGCTGGACGGCAGGGTGACACGCTCATCGGAATTAACACTCCGGTGCAAGTTCAAGAATTAAGAAACGTAGTATTGATTTATGCAGATACAAACTGCCTTGTTATGGAAGATGATGGAACATATTGGTCTTTTTCTGCAAATGATAGAGTGCCAAAGCAGGTGCATTTCAATTGAAAACATCCGGGAATAAAATCTTTCGGAATCACATTATATAGGGACTAAAAACGTTAGGAGGGAGCAAAATGGACATCAGAAAAGTCGGAAAGGCTCTTGCCGTTATGATTCTCACTGTCGTACCGGTTGCTGCGCAGCAGGTCAGCGGAGCGTATGATTATCCCGTCAAACCGGAGACATCGGGGTGGAAAGCTCTAAAGTCCCATGATGACATGCAGCGGGTTTGTCAAATACCCGAGACAATTCTGAGAAACATGTCGACAGCCGATTTGGCTGAGACGTGTCTAAACTATCCGCTTTACGGTGATATGTTTGCATTTGATGAATTTCAAAAGGGTTTTGAATCAGTGACTTCAGGATTCAATGGTTTGCAAGAATTACTGGAACGCAACGATGCGGGGATTAAGCTCTATGAGGAATACAGGCAAATGGATCCTGAAGCATTTGGCCGAGACTGGCCAACGGTAAAGAAAGGAGAGTATGCCGCGAAGTTTTACGAGGTGGAAATCTTGTTGGCCCAAGAGCAAATTCTTGCCAATTTTCAGAGGGAGCTGAGAACGTTGTTGATACGAGAATGCATCAGAAAAGCCCAAGCGAAGAGTAAGTACCCCGAGATATACGGGATACTCAGCTTCAGCAACCTTGCATTGGTTACAGGCAGGATCATGGTGAATGAGAACTACGTTCCATTTGCTCAGAAGGTAGCAGAAAACAAGAGGCTGAGATCGTTTCTTCAGGACGCCTCCTTTCCTGATTCGAACTTGGTGAATGAAATATTAGATCAAGCAACACTATATGTTAACGAGAACTGAAAGGAGGAACGGAAGATGATTTCAAGCATTCTAATTAACAAGAAGCGTTTTATATTGTTTCTGTTCTTGACATTTTGCGCGTGTGGTGAGCTCCTCGCCGATTCACCGACTACGATTTACACTCCGCAGGGTTCAATCGGTCCGGACACATACATCCGTGATGAAATGTCACCGTCAGAGATCGCAGCCTACAATTCGTGGGCTACCAGTACCTACCCAAACGCTACTTTGCTTTCAGATGCCTCCAAGACTTACAACTGTCATGGTTATGCTTGGTATGTTTCAGAGGGTGGAACCCACGTTTGGATAGGTTACAATACTATTTTGGCCGAAGATGTTTATTGGCAAGACAATAGTTACGTTGAACAATCATCGGAAGCAAACGGTCAAAAGGTCTCTTATCGTCCTGACTATGAGGCAAATCACTCGGCGATAACGACAGGTTCGTCGGGCATATTCATATCAAAGTGGGGGCCAGGGCCTTTGATGCAGCACGCATATAATTATTGCCCGTATTGGCAAGGCGGTACCACTTACCTTAAGTACTACAAGAGAAATAATGTCTACGGTGTGCCGGCAGATTTTCCCGGCATTGGAAGTGCTCTTTCCTCTGCTCCGAGCGGATGGACAGTCGTCGTGGCCCCTGTTAGCCAGACTCTCGCGATTAACCTCACAGGTCCTTCCGGCGTCTCGATTACAATCAAATCCGGGGCAACGATCAATCTCAATGGATATTACCTTCGCTGCACCGGCGCGGGTGTCTTCAACAAGGAGACCGGATCGACAATAAACGGTCTGGCCGCTATAGTTCAGGGTGCAAACGGCGGAATTTACTATACGATTCAATCTGCCATAAACTGTACACCCGCTGGGACCATACAGCTCGAGGCCCGCTCCTACGGTGAAAGCCCCAGCTTCAGCAGCAAATCCAACATTACTCTCGCCGGAAAGGGCCAGGGAAGCACGACGATCGGCAGCGTGTCTATTACAAATTCAAGCTACATAGGTGTCTCGAACCTGACATTGCCCAGCGTGAGTCTAAACAACAACAACCAAACAAGTATCGTCAATGTGACCGCAACGAGCACCTCCCTTGCCGTTGACTACGGCGGCACCGCAAGTACTTTCAATACCGTTACAGCAAACAACCTCGCGGCGTCTTTCGGATACACGTCATACGGAGGTACGGGAGCTTTCCAGCCAGGCTGTCACATTGCCAACGGCGACTGCGGAATCTTTCTTACAAACAGCGCCTCATACACCTCTTCAAATGATGTCTTCTGCTGCAACGGATGCGACATCGATGCAACCGGCGGTGCATGGGCTTACTCGCTGAACAATACCTACAGCCGTCCCTATCCGCAATCGATCTGCGGCAACGTCACCTGCGCAGGAGCGCTTAACTGGGTATGCGGTTCACAATGTGAATATCGTGCGATGGAGGCAATCGCAAGTAGACTCGCAAAACTTAGTCTCGATTCACTGCACGATCTGGATGTGCAGTATTTAGCTCTGCTGACTAGAATCAACGACGACAAGGCAACGGGTAAATACGTACTTGCAAACTATCTTCAGGATTTCCAGCGATTGATCGACGGGTACAAGACGTTCCTGAAAGGATGGAGCGACAGAGAGATTGTCAAGGCCGCGCTGTCGAAAATCCGTCACCTCTACAGGGGCATGGAAGAACTCGACGACTTTAACGCTTACGTGAACGTATGCCTTGCAAGCGGAAGCTTCAAGCCGGTCGAATCTTACTTCAAGAGGTATCTTATATGGGACCAGGTTGACAACAGGCATTATGACAATTCCATCACGCTTGCCGACCAAATAATTTCGTCGCCGGACATCGATGAAGACCTGAACGCAGAGATGCTTTACGAAAAAGGACTTATCTACAAGTATTACCTCGACGACAGCTCAAAAGCAGGTGAAATGTTTGCATCACTCGTGAGCCGGTATCCATCAAGTCCGCTGCTAAAGCTCATCGAAGTCGAGACGATGACGACTCCGAGCTACGCATCCAACGAGCCGGTGCAGGATTCAACTCGCCAGGCCGAGAATGCGGCAATGGAATTGAACAACTACCCGAACCCATTCAATCCCTCGACCATTATCAGTTACACTCTTCATGTGGGAGGATACGTATCATTGAAAGTCTACGATGCGCTCGGCAGGGAGGTGGCAAATCTCGTGAACTCGAATCAGTTGCCCGGCCTCCATTCCGTTACATTTGACGGATCACGATTGTCCAGCGGGGTATACTTCTATAGGCTTACCGCCCCTGGAATCAACCAAGTCAGGAAAATGCTTCTTGTGAAGTGAAGGTCAGAGTCGTGCATGTTCACATAAATAGGGCAGGAGGAGGTCTTCTTGAATCTCCTTCCGCTCTTTGAAATAGGGCCGGTAAAGTCTAACCGCTGAGGACACGGAGGAAACACGTAGGTCTAGAGAATACTAACCCCAGCACCCAACCACTGTGATTCTGCACCATGTCTCCGCTACAGCCTCAGGTTGTCCAAAAAGTCTGCATTGTCATGCTGAGCAAAGCGAAGCATCCATCTTTCAGAAAGGAATAATGGATTCTTCAGTCGCCTCGCTCCTTCAGAATGACATTTCCGTCCTTTTTGGACAACCTGATTAAGCGGAGGGTGCGCTGCAACTACGGAGATGAATCGCGAGGCAGGCCGGATGTCTCAAGCTATTGGTTTAATATTTCGTCCCTGGCGGGACGTGCCGAGGGATTTAATCGAAGAGGACGCGTAGGAAACATCGAATTCACTCACGCCAACTCAAACTCTTCTATCTTCGGAACAAGAATGTGGATGATCAGCAGAGCGAGGAGATACACCGATCCGGCAAGAACGAATAGTAAGAAGTAGCTGCCTGTAAACTGGAGGATGAATCCGGCCATACCTGCGATAAGCACACCGCCGATAGCGCCAGCCATCCCGCCAAGGCCGACGACAGAACCAACCGCCTTTTTGGGAAACATATCGGAGACGGTCGTGAAGAGATTAGCGGACCAGCTTTGGTGTGATGCGGCCGCAAGCCCGATCAACAAGACCGCCCACCATTCTGTCACAGAAGAGGCGAGCACTATCGGCACAATCAATATCGCGCTGATCAGCATCACCGCTTTTCTCCCCCTGTTGATGCTCCATCCTCTCTTGATGAACGCTCCCGACATCCAGCCACCTCCGATACTGCCAATAGTCACCATCGTGTAAATTACTATGAGCGGGAAACCAAGGTGAGCAAGGTCAAGGTGGTATCTTTGGTTGAGAAAACTCGGCAGCCAGTATAAATAGAACCACCAGATCGGATCGGTCAGGAACTTACCGATGACGAACGCCCAGGTCTGCCTGTATTTCAGCAGTTTGAGCCAGGGAATCTTCTCGGCGGGAGGTTCCGGGGGATCGCTCTGGATATACGCCACCTCTTCCCTGCTGACGCGCTTCTGTCTCTCGGGAACATCATAAAATATCAACCAGAGAGTCAGCGAGATGAAACCTAACAGACCGGTAAAGATGAAGGCCTCCCGCCAGCTCCATGTCAGGGTAATCCACGGAACTATGATCAGCGCGATGATGGTTCCGATGTTGGGTCCGGAATTGAACAGTCCGGTGGCGAGAGCTCTCTCCTTCTTGGGAAACCATTCGGCAGTCCCTTTAATAGCTGCGGGGAAATTTCCGGATTCACCGAGGCCGAGTGCGAACCTGGCGGTACCGAAGCCGAGGACGCTCCTCGCAAATGCGTGTGCCACAGCCGCTACGCTCCAGACGATCATCGAAACCGAATAGCCTTTCTTGGTCCCGACTTTGTCGATGAACCTGCCGACGAATAGGAGCCCGATGGCGTATGCGCCAGTGAAAGCGGCGACGATATAACCGTAGTCTATCTGGTTCCATCCGATACTGTTTTGCAATACCGGAGCGAGGATACCGAGAACCGCTCTATCTATATAGTTGATGGTCGTCGCAAAGAAAAGCAGTGCGCAGACAACCCAACGATACCAGCCGACCTTTGAATTCGACAGGACAGGCTGTGAAGCCCCGCCAAAGCCGTGATTATTGTCTTCCATTTTCTCCTCTTATGAAGTGATTGTTCTATGCCATCTCAACCGACCACATAATTGCGGCCGGCTCTCATGAAAGCCCGGATATTCTCCACGGGAGTCTCCTGAGGCAGGTCGCAGCCGGTGCTCAGGACAAAATAAGAACAGCCTTCCATTTCTCTAAGCAAATGAATAACGTCTTTCTCCACGTCGTCCGGTTGTCCGCAAAGAATGGAGCCGGTAGGGCTCAGGTTCCCGACGAGTACAATGTGTTCGGGAATTCTCTGTGCTACTACAGGAAGATCGACTCCCGCTTCGGCGGAATCAAGGCTCAACGCGTCGACGCCCGATGACGACATGGCCTCTACAAGATGCATTGAGTTCCCGCAAACGTGGTAGACCGTAGATACCGCCGTCCGTTTGCAGCCTTCACATATTCGGCGCACATATGCAGCTGAGAACTCCCGGAATTGATCAGGACCGAGCATGACCGCGCTCGGTTCGAGGATGCAAACCAGCTGGGCGCCCGCGGCGATCATAAGGCGTACATACTGCTGAATCTTACCTGTGGCGAAACTGCAAATCTCATGGAGCATCTCGGGGCGAGTGACAGTCGCAGTTGCAGCGTCGTCCGCACCCATAAGGAGAGCCGCAAGCGTGTAGGGTCCGGTGACGTATGCTCCCCTCAGTACTGCCGGTGGCAGCCCGGTGCTCATCATCTTTATGGTCTCAACATAGCCGAGAAGCCTTGTGTCGAATGAAATGTCGACCTGCGCGGCGGCGGCGAGGTCGTGCAGGCGGAATTCATCCTTCACGACAGTTGCGGATTCGTCTTTCGGAAACACCGTGTATCTCCCGATCGCGTTGGCTTCGACGGAAAGGTCCATCAACGGAAAAAGGGCGTCGGGATGGAAAGTGTCGGCAATCGCTTTCAGCACTTTGAAATGTTCGCCGTAATTTTGTTGGGCAAGCTTGACTGAGGTTCCGGCCAGCGTAAGACCGGGAAAACCGACGAGGGGCGCGACGAGGCGCCGCTTTTCTTCGTGCGCTCTAAGCAGCGCTTCTAGAAATGGCTTCTTCACCGCAACACTAATTCCTTCAGGGTAATTCTCTTTTTCAATTGATCCGGTCACTATTTTGCGTAAAGCATTTTTATCGTTTCGGAGAACCGGGCCTTTTGTCCGCCCCTGCCGACTGCCATTCTGCAGAGATAGACTCCGCTCGCAAGACCGTTCGCTGCCCAGTACAGCGTATGCTGCCCGGCCGGGACATTGCCGTCGACAAGTGTCTCCACCTCCTGTCCTATTGAGTTATAAATCTTTATCGAAACACTTTCCGGGGTCGGCAGGGAAAAGGTGATCCTGGTCGATGGGTTGAAGGGGTTAGGATAATTCTGGCACAATTGGAATCTATTCGGGACCGACGGGCGGTATCGGGGTTTCACAGGCGTAATCAAATCTGCGCCGTCGCCTACGATCTCAATCTCCTTCATCTGGTTCGTGCCCATTCCTGCCTGATGAAGCAGCTCGAGGTAATTGTCGCACTGGCCGCCGGCCGGCAGATCGAGTTTCTCCGCCTCGGGGTCGTTTCCCATGAAGTACGCTGCGACACTATCCGTCGCCACCGGATTTTTTCCGGCAAGCAGGACATGGTCCTCACACGGCGTGAATGTTGGATTCCATGTTCCCTCTCCTCCTCGCGCGTTCTTGATTCCATCGATAACTGCCAGGTTGACCGGGCGTGCCATGTTGAGATCGCAAATGGAACGAGGGAGATAGCCTGCCGACGGGTCGCTGCTTGTCTTGTGATGAATCCCGCCTCTGCGCCCGTCGTCGCCCGTTATTTGGTAAACGGTCCGTGGAACAATTCCGACCTGGTTCTTCAACGAGCAGGTGACGCCCGCTTCATAGTGCTGCTTCATCTTAGGAATCGATACGTATACATCGACTTCCGAGAGAATTTGGTTCATGGTGAGCGTGGTAAAATTGAACCCCTTGTCGCCGACTGCTTTCTGGATGAAACTGCTGTAGGGGGCCGTCTTATTGAGGTCCACCATCTTCGCCCCGAGGCTCTGCTGAACGGTCAGGTATCCGTTGTCGTTGTACGACGAGTCACTCCAGAGAGATTCCACGATGTACAAGTCTTGGGCATTCACCCCGCAATCCAGTATGAGTTCGCCGACGGCGCGCAGGACTTCCGGGTGAGTCCACATGTTGTCGGGGATTCCTCCGCCACCCGTTAGATTTATCTTTATGGCGACCTTATCACCCGTCTTTACAATATCGGTAATACCGCCGACAGCTTCGCAAAGGTCCTGGACTTTCTGCTTCACGTAGGCGCGATCGTAATTATCGGCTTGCGTAATCGCCACCTGTGCCAGGTACGAAGAATTTCTCCTGCGGCTATAAGCAAAAATGCCCGCCGATTTTATGTATGGAGCAATGAACACGCCCGCCGCCGCTGTTCCAAGCGTCTTCAGGAAATTCCTGCGTGAACTATCCGTCTCCGAGCCCGGATCAAGTTTCCTGATCATGTCATCCCCTGCCATTTTTCGTTTGCCCGAATAGGAAACAGATTCTCAAAGCACACGACTGATTTGTTCCCATTGATGGCCAATACGGCCATTGTTTATAATATAACGCTTGTCTTTGTCTCTCGTACAGGTCGGGTGCCCCGCTCGAGAAGCGGCGTCCTGGTTAATTCCAAATGAATGTCGTCGGCAGACTGCCGGATGGCGCGACAATCATCGAGCCATCTTCAAGCGCAGAATCTCTTCCCCCAGCTTGAGCATGGCGATGTTCAGCACGCCGTTCCGGTAGCGCCAGTCGTTGTACGGACTTTCTATCTGTAGCTGTTCGTCAACCTGTGCTTCAGCAGTCGAGCGGTAGCCCGCTCCACTTTTTTCATCGACAAATCGGAAGTTTGCGTTCCGAAGAACTGCGGCGGCGACAAAACGGGCTCTATCCGCGTTTGACGATGAATCCTGAGCTGTGGAGAGTGCCGGACATAAGTACAGAGACAGGAGAAAGACCGGTAGGATTGGAAAACTGCCCATCGCTTTCATTTTTTCTCGCTGCGGGCGAATATTCCTCGGGAGAGCCGGGGATCAGTGACCTCTGACCGCACTTACAAAGGCCCTAATATTTTCTGTCTTAACTCCCGGCGGCATACCACCCCCGCACGACATGATTACTCTCGACTTATCCTTGAGTGAACCTATCAGCGCACGTGTTGTCTTCGCCACATCGTCCGGGGTTCCGCTCGCGAGCACATCGCGCGGCGGGATATTTCCGACCAGAGTCACTTTTCCCTTCGTCAGCTCCTTAAGCTCGCTGAGCGTCACTTCAAAACCCATGTTGAAAAGATTGACGCCCGTTTCGGGCAGGAACGGTGCGGACACCTTGCAAGGCGCGTCGTTGTGGAGAAACTTGACGGACACGTTCGCGTCGAACAGCTCTTTGAAATACGGAAGTCCGAAAGTGCGGAATTCGTTTGCGCCCATGAATCCGATTATATCATCGAGAAGGAAGATGCCGTCGATGGACGGGAACGTCTCCATTTGCAGGTGGAGCCAGTCCTTCAGATACGAGGTGATCTTTTTCATGAGCGCTTCAGCCTTCTCCGGCCGCATCATCATCATGGTCAGAAATTCTGTCGAACCCATCAGGTAGCTGGCGACATTGAGCGGTCCGCGGGCCACGGCAAACCGCACCTTGTGACCTGCTGCCTCGATCTTGGGCTGAGCGAGCTTCAACCGATTCAACATGAACGGCAGGAGGCCGTCGGTTCTCGGATCGGGTTCCGGGAGGCTGTCGATGTCATCAGCCGAGTTGATCACCTTGTGGGCGAACGGGAACTCGTCCGGCGGAAATGTGCCCCGGGCTCCGAATGCCGAAGGCTCGGTGCACATGCCGAACTCTGACCAGAACCCCGGCAGGAACATGACGTCCGGAAAATCGCTGATGGCTTTCAGGTTTGCCTTGAGCCACAGTTCGTCGCTCGAAAAATAGTCGAGTATTTTGATCCCGTACCAGTTTGGCAACCACGGGCTGTCTATTATAAACCCGATTGGTAAAGGGTTAAGAACCTCACCCTTGATGGTTCTTTGAAGTATTTCCCATTCCCTGTCTGTCATGCCGCCTGCCTTATCTCCTTGTTGGTGGGTCTTTTGTCGCAAACATAGCGTCCTTCGGTGGAAATTCTAAACGAATCCCAATCCTCAAAAACCGTAGAGGATTTTGTTTTTGGTTTCGAGTTTTACATTTTTGGATTTGTTTCGAGTTTAGTATTTATGGTTTCGAATTTCCCGCAGATACAAACGTACCTCAACTTCTTTTCTCAGCCGCGGCGGATCGCGTCGCCCTGTAGGTACAGTCCTTCACGCCGCACCTGTCACAGATATAATCTTTCCATTCGACATCCGGTCCGACCCCGATCACACCGCTTACCGACTTGATCGGGGACATCAGTGCAGATTCCGACAGCGTCACTCCGCAGAACCCGCCCGGCAGCAGAGAGAACAGAAGATGCTGCTCGGAAACCTGCCAGTTGCAGTATCCGGGGCTGTACCTGTTTGTAATCTTCAGTCCGCGGGAAAGCATACGCTCATTTATATGATCGTGAAGGACATTGGTGACGGTTTCCGCCGCAACTGACGCGGTAACGTCGGCAATGTAGCCGAGCGCCGGGTCACCGTGTTTTAGAAGATCCTTGGCCCAATGCTCCATCGAAGATCCGATCGTGCAGACGAACAATGCCGCCTTGGAAGCTTTCTTGAGCTGGCTCGTGACGATCTTGTCCATCTTGAAGAATTTGCCCCCGACTATAAGTCCATCATATCGCCCCGGCGGCCGCTCGACATCGAGGAGCCGATAGCCCGCCCTGATCTCGCAGCGCTTCGGCAGCTGAAGGATGGCTTCGTTTATCATCCCTGCAAAATGAACGGGTATTTCGCCATCCGAATAACCGAGTGTCAATTCGATCTCGGTTCTCTCGAGCGGCAGGTCGCCTGTTTCTACCGCGACTTCGAAAACATCCTTTTCTATTTCGGTTTCTTGCAGACTCACAATGTCTTCAACTCCTTCACAAGAGCTCGTATGTGCAGGGGAGTAGTGCCGCAGCAGCCGCCGATGATGTTGGCACCGCACTTTGCGAGCTCACGCGCCTTTGCCGCTACCATTGCCGGCGTCTCTGAATAAACGAGCTTCCCATCTTCGACCGACGGCAAACCGGCGTTGGCGTGGACAAGAACCGGCGTCGACGGGTCGGCCTTCCGGATTTCCCTGACGACTTCTATCATCTGATCGAACCCGTTTCCGCAGTTGGCACCGATAATGGAAGCGCCCGCTTCCTTCACCGCTTTCGCCATGTCAGCGGGAGAAACACCCATCATGGTCCGATACTCGCCGGTGACCGTCCTGTCGAAGGTGAAAGTGCAAATGACTTCCAGGCCCGTCGCCTCCTTCGCCGCACGGATAGCAATAGTGGCCTCATCAACGGC
>JAJYJD010000367.1 GCA_021789755.1 Bacteroidota bacterium | reverse complement strand
CAGAGCCAGCAAATAACTTACAACCGGAAAACTTCTACAGTCATCGGGAAAATGAACTGGGAAGGGCTTGCGGAGACGGTCGGTGCCAAATATTTGGAGATCGGTAAGAACGAGGAACTGACTTCGATAATCGAAAATTCTGTCGACCTGATCGCGAGTGGAATCCCGGTAATCGTGAGCGTCGATATCGAATACGGCAAGCGGACCAAGTTCACGTCCGGAGTCGTCAAGACTGTCTCCGGCAAATTCTCTATTCCCGCGAAATTACGGTTTGCAGGGAGAATTCTGAAGCGGAGGATAAGCGGCTGAGGTCCTTCCTCGCGTTCTCTCCGAAGTGAACACTTGCCCCCAATTGATCACGCAAAGACTTCAGTTAAATGTTTGCGCAAGTCTTTGTTCGCATACAAATCTGAGGTTCCTTAATTATATTTCAATCTCTTGAATTCTCTGTAGAACATAAGTGATAGGTCTTTCGATGAAAACATTCGCACGCATCTTCGCTCTTTCGATCATGGTCTTTGCCTGCAATATCACGCTTGCACAAGGCGCGCGTCAGCCTTTTCAACTGACCGACCTCCGCAGGCTGGTCGGTCTCTCGAGCCCGCAGATTTCTCCCGATGGCAGCCGCATTGCTGTTGTCGTGTCAAGGCCCGATTGGGAGAAGGACGAGAACAAGCAGGAGATCGATCTCGTTGACGTCACCGGTCACTCGCTTCGAAGTATCACGTTTGATCGTGAGGAAATTTCAGAGCTGAGATGGTCTCCCGACGGAAACAGGCTCGCGTTCATTGCGAAAGATCCGGAATCCGAGAAGCCTCAGATTTTCATCATGCCGATGAACGGCGGCGACCCGGTGCGGATCACAGACTCCAAGACAGGAGTAGATGAATACACATGGAGCCCCGATGGGATGAAAATTGCCTTTGTGGCTCAGGATACTGTGCCGAATCCGAAGGCGATAGAGCATCACGAAGACGCGTTCCAGGTCACCGACAATAACTATCTTGTGCGGGAAGCTCTCCAACCCTGGCATATCTGGCTCGTCTCGACGAAAGGCGACAGTGCGAAGCGGCTGACCGAAGGAACGTGGAGCCTCAATACCGATCAGGGTACCATCTCGCCCCTCGCGTGGACGCCGGACGGCAAGTCGATAACCTTTCAGCGTTTTCCCAATGTCTGGGACGGCAATGCGTGGCACTCCACAATTTGCCGGGTCGACACGACCGGGGGAGATATCAGGACCGTGGTCAAAGACGAGGGCTCCGGAAATCCCGAATACGCCTCGGGCAGCGGCGTGCTCGCTTTCATGCGCCCGCGCGGAGGCGACCAGAACAATGGGAACGCCGTGTACATCGACCTGAGCGGGAAAGTTTCAGACGCCACAGCCGACCTCGCCAGAAACATAAATAGTTTCGCATGGCTTCCGGGCGGAAGCTCGCTTTTGCTCAGCGGCGAGAAGGGAACAAAATCTGTCTTATGGAATCAACCGGTCGCTGGACCGGTCGAAGAGCTCGATCTTGGCGATGTCGAACCCGGAGGCGATATAAGTGTTTCGGACAACGGTCTTCTGGCTTTTGTGGCAAGCACTGCTTCTCATCCGTCGGAGCTCTATGTCATGCAGTCTGTCAACTCGATGCCTGAAAGACTTACGAACTTCAACGCATTTGTCGATACTCTCGCATTGAGCGGCGCCGAGTCGGTCCGGTGGAAGGGACCGGGCGGGTTCGATGAAGACGGCGCTCTGAACTACCCGGTCGACTACAGGGCCGGAGAGAAGTATCCGCTGGTACTCGTGATTCATGGCGGGCCCGAAGGGACATCTACAGTTCGTTTCTCGCCGCTCGTGCAGCTTCTCGCCGCAAAAGGTTTCTTCGTCTTCCAACCCAACTACCGCGGAAGCACAAATCTCGGCGACGCGTACCAGCATGCGATATTCAGGGACACGGGTGAAGGGCCGGGGAAGGATGTTATGGCAGGGTTGGCAAAAGTGGAAGAGTCCGGAATGGTGGACACGACGCGCATCGGAATCTCCGGCTGGTCGTACGGAGGTTATATGACTTCGTGGCTCAACGGTTATTATCCCGACAAATGGAAGGCCGCGGTAGAAGGCGCCGCGCTCAACGACTGGGTGATGGATTACACGATAGCTTATTACCAGACGGGTGACCTTTATTTCTTCGGCGGTTCGCCGTGGACGAAGGATTACTGGAAGATATGGCGAGAGCAGTCTCCGATCGAGCTCGCGCGTAACGTCAAGGCACCCACCCTCATTATGGGCGACGTCGGCGATCCGAACGTGCCCATCGTAAACAGCTACGAAATGTTCCATGCACTTCGCGATAACGGCGTGCACACCGAGTTCTTCACTTATCCCGCGGATACTCACTTCCCGCATGACATCGTAAGAACGACGGATATTTATGGGCGCTGGGTCGACTGGATGGTGAAGTATTTGAAGTAAGTATTCCCGGGCGGAGTTTATATTCGGAATTTGTCCCGACTGCACGGAGCTCCTTTACGGAGAGTGTCTCGGCAAGAGCTGAAAACCTTTGAGCGGCTGATTCTCGGTCTTCCGGTTCCAGTCAAACACGCCCCTTCTTAGCGCCCGGCGGCATCATTTCAGCTTCGGTGAGCAAAAGAAGCGGCGCACCGCGGACGTTGCGAAATGGGGAATGGCGCTCGGTGATGGTACACTCGCCTTTGCGGCAGCCGGATGCGTTGGATGATATTTCCTGCATATGCTTTGTCGTCGGGAAATTATGAAGATCGGAA
>JAJYJD010000074.1 GCA_021789755.1 Bacteroidota bacterium | reverse complement strand
ATTGCTGAGGGAATGAACGGTGTCAGTCGAGAGGCACAGGTCCCTGCCATGCTGGAGTTCCTGGGAATGCCTTATACCGGATCGGATCCTCTGACTCTTGCAACCTGTCTCGATAAGGCAAGGACAAAGGAGATACTGTCCTACCACGGTATTCCGACTGCGAGGTTTGTTGTCGCTAGGTCTTTCGAAGAGGCGTCCGATGCTTCACTGCGATATCCACTCTTTGTTAAACCGCTGCATGAGGGTTCGAGCAAAGGAATTTACAACTCCTCCTACGTAACCACACCCGAAGCTCTCAGGCAGGAGGTTGAACGAATACTTGCTAACTACGAGCAACCAGCGCTTGTGGAAGAATATTTGCCCGGACGGGAGTTTACCGTCGCATTGCTTGGTAATGGGAGTGAACTGAAAGTTTTCCCACCTGTAGAAATGAATTTCAGTTCGTTGCCATCGGAGGCACTGCCGGTTTATTCTTACGAAGCGAAATGGCTGTGGGACACCAAGGGTTCTCCGATCGAGGTCTTCAAATGCCCGGCTCCTATAAATGACAGGCTGGGGAAGAAAATTGAAGAAATCTGTCGGAAGACTTTTGAGGTCCTTAAGTGCCGCGATTGGAGCAGGATCGATGTTAGGCTCGATGCTGCCGATGATCCGAACATCCTCGAAATTAATCCGTTACCGGGGATTTTACCGGATCCGGAAGAGCATTCCTGTTTTCCGATGGCATCCAGAGCAGCCGGGTTGAACTACGATGAAATGATCAATTCCGTGCTAAACGCGGCGTTAAAAAGGCTCGGATTATCATAGCTCATAACTAGCGGTATTTGTTGAACCTATAGAGGCGGCTTATGTCAAAGAAAAAGAAAATCCTGGTAGTCTATGACGAGGCTTCGATGGACATCAGCTCCGAGATCGAAAAGGCCTTCAGCTCCAAAAATGAGCAGAATTCGAAGACTACCAATGTGGATACCTCTATGATGAGCGTTTTGGAACAGGTGGATGCTATTGTCGAGGTCTTGACGGAGTCGGGCTACAATGTCTCGACTACTCTTACGAGCAGCGCCATTCACAGATTCGTCGACAAACTTCGTGAAGAGAAACCTGATCTGGTTCTCAACTTTTGCGAGGCGATCGAGAGCGACTCTTTCCAGGAGATGAATGTCGCCGGATTATACGATCTTCTCAGGATCCCTTACACCGGGAGCGGTCCGCTGACGCTCGGAAGTTGCCTCAACAAGGTGAGAGCAAAGGAGATCCTTTCGTTCCACAAGCTGAACGTGCCCGCATTTCGCGTCTTTACTTCCCCCGACGAAATTTCGAGGAAGAAGGTTAATTACCCAGTAATTGCCAAGCCGATTCATGAAGACGCCAGCGCCGGGATATCGAACGCATCTGTGGTCTACGACCGCGACCATCTTCAGGTGCTGCTCGCGAGAATGTTGAAGACATTCAATCAGCCCATACTCGTCGAACAATTCATAGATGGCCGCGAATTCAACGTCGCTATAGTCGGAAATGAAGAGCTGGTCGCGCTCCCTGTTTCGGAGATCGACTTCAACTCGATGCCGGAAGGATATCACCACATCGTATCGTATGAAGCGAAGTGGATGCCCGAGACGGTCGAATACAAGTCGACCGTACCTATTTGCCCGGCAAAGATCAGCCAGCGGATGCAGAAGAAGATTCAGAACACCGCCATCAGGGCGTACCAGGTAATGGGCTGCCGTGACTATGCCAGGGTCGACATGCGTGTCGACAAGACAGGAAGAGTATTCGTGCTCGAAGTGAACTCCAACCCGGATCTTTCGCCCGAAGAATCCGGATTTGCCCGCAGCGCAAAAGCTTTCGGCTGGACTTACGGCCAGCTGATAAACAATATTGTCGAATCAGCCTTCAAGAGGAGCGTTGGTACTTATTAGACCCACAGTCAGGGAAGACTACTCCCCGATACTGGACATCTTGAAGAGAACTGATTACTTCACCGAAGATGAAGTGGGAATAGCCGACGAGCTCCTCAACTCCTACTTCGACGAATCCCTCGAAAGCGGATACTGGACATATACTGCCGTCACCGACAAAGTGGCGGGCTACGTCTGTTACGGACCGACGCCGCTGACGGAGGGGACTTACGATATTTACTGGATTGCCGTGGACCCCGAACAGCAGGGAAAGAAGATTGGGACAGAGCTTCTTTCCTTTGCCGAGGCGGACATAGCCAGACATCACGGGAGACTCATCACTGTTAACACGAGCTCGCAGGAAAAGTACGTTTCCACAAGAAGTTTCTATTTGAATCGGGGTTATCAAGAGGGGAGTAGAATAAAGGATTACTACCGCCCCGGAGACGACCTCGTGGTCTATGTTAAACAAATCTCGGAGGACTAATTTATGGAACTGTGGCAGCAGATGCTGAGGCAGAGTATTGACAGTGCTGATGACCTTGTCAAGCGTTTCAACTTTGACAAAGAAACTGCCGAAAGGCTTAACAGCCTTTTCCACATCAGAATCAATCCGTACTATTTAAGCCTTATTCGCTATCCCGGCGACCCTATTTGGCTTCAGTGCATACCAGACGCCAAGGAGCTGGAGGACGATGGCCTGCCTATAGATCCGCTGAATGAGGATAATGATAGCCCGGTTCCAAGCATAACACACCGATATCCTGACAGAGTACTCTTTCTCGTCACGAGCCAGTGCTCGATGTACTGCCGATTCTGCACGAGGAAAAGGAAAGTGAGCGATTCGACCAAGATCAGCATGAAGTACATCCAGGATGGTCTGGATTACATAAAGGCTCACCCTGAAGTCAGGGACGTAATCGTGTCCGGAGGAGATCCTCTCATGCTCACCGACACCATGTTGGAGAAGGTGTTGCAAGGCCTCCGAGAAATCCCGCACGTAGAGATAATCCGCGTGCACACGAAAATGCCCTGCGTGTTGCCTCAGCGCATCACCCCGCAGCTCGTGGAGATGATGAAAAAGTACCAGCCGCTTTATGTCAACGTACACTTCAACCACCCATGGGAGATCACACCGGAGGCGAAACAGGCATGCGATCTTCTTGCCGACGCCGGTTTTCCTCTCGGCAACCAGATGGTCCTGATGAAGGGCGTGAACGACGACGCAGAAATTGTGAAGGAGCTCAATCGCAAGCTCCTCATGATGCGCGTGCGTCCGTACTACATTTACCAGGCAGACATGGTGAAGAGCACGAACCACTTCCGCACCCCTATCAAAACGGGCCTGGAAATCATGGACAAACTCCGCGGGCACACGAGCGGATTGGCGGTTCCATATTTCGTTATAGATGCCCCCGGCGGCGGCGGAAAAATACCGATACTTCCGCAATATGTCCTATACCACGACGACCAGAAGATCGTCGTACGAAATTACAAGTACGAGGTCTTCGAGTACGACGAGGTAACGGGACAATCGAGAGTCGCAGAGCCGGCGGAAGTCGATGAGAGGTTTCTGAGGAAGCAGCCTGTCATTATAAGAGAGCGAAGGCGGCGCGCGTCGAAATCGAAAAGCCGGGCAGCCGTGAAGGTTGCGTTGGACAAACCGACGGAAGGATAATTTTCTCCGGGCTGCCCGCGTAACGGTGGATTTGGGCAGCCCTCATCTTTTCGGGGTCACAATCTGAGCAGTATCGGTCCCGCTCTGAACCAGGACTTAATCTCTTCCGAAGTCGCAAATAAATCCACTAATTCCTATCTTGAAGTGTCGGCAGATCCTGTTGAGTTTTGTGAGAATGGATTGGGTCGACAGGTATCGAGATTCGCTTCAATTTTGAGCGGGAAATTCAGCATCAGTGAGATGAAGTATCCAACACGCCATCGGACCAATTTGAAATGAGACACAGACAAATACTCTCGTCGATCATAATGATCGTGAGTCTATCTTTCGCAGTCTCTGCTGGCGCACAGCAGAGCACAAACGGATCAAACTTGTCAGACGGACCGGCATTCAAAGATGAGGGCCAGCTCGTCTTCGTGAAACACGGCACGAACGCGACGATAAAAATGATCCAGATCGAGATTGCGGACAACGATGCGAAAAGAGACCAGGGCCTGATGTGGAGAAGGTATATGCCCGAGGATGACGGCATGTTGTTTATCTTTGATGATCAGGAGCCGCTGATATTCTGGATGAAGAATACGTACATCCCGTTGGATATGGTCTTCGCGGATAAATCGGGAATCATTGTATCGATCTATCCTGAAGCAACGCCGCTGAGCGAGGCTTCGATTACGTCGGGCAAACCGGCAGAGTATGTCGTCGAAGTGAACGGCGGGTTTTGCGCGAAATACGGTATAAATGTCGGCGACAAAATAGAATACGAGAAATAACCCGGACGGCGTCCCGCCGAATCCAATTGTAATTGGGCGCCGGGTTCTGCTGGATAGATTAAGCGCTCTTTCTTTTCAGATCGACCTGCGTAATGAGCACACCCATGATCGTGACAATTGCACCGAGGGCAAACGTGAGAGAGATCCCCTGTCTCAGGAAAATGTATCCGAGGATCGCGGTCATCACGGGCTGGCCATTCGTGAAGACGGCAGCTTTACTTGCCTCGATTTTGCTCAACGCAGTGTACCAGAGAACGTACCCGACGATCGACGTTATCAGGGACAGGTAGAGAATCTCCAGCCACTGACCGCCGGAGATTGCGGAGTAATTGTATCCGAGAGACGACCAGACCCCCACGGGGATGAAGATTGCGGAGCCGATGAGTGCGGTGTAGATGGTGCTGTTAACGGCTCCGTGCTTCAGCACCAATTTCCTTCCGATTACCGTGTAAAGCGTCCAGGCAATCACGGCGAGAAAAACGAAAAAGTCTCCCTTAAGGTGCGAGATGCCGATCATGACTCCTTTCTCGAGGAGAATTACTATAACACCGGCAAACGCCAGGACCGTGCCGATGATTTTCGGTAAAGTGATCTTTTCTTTCAGATAGTAACTCGAGACGAGGAGAACAAGAACCGGGGTTAACGAATAGAGAATCGCAGCCTCGGTGGCGGTCGTGTACCTCATGCCGTAGAGGAATGCGAATTGGTTCACGGGAATGGAAAGAAAACCGAGAATCAGGAGAAGCGTGAAGTCGCGGCCCTTGTAGCGAAACGGTAGTCCTGCGTAGAACAGATAGCAGAGGTAGATGACTCCTGAAATGATCGTTCTTAAGAAAGTCAGGTTGGCGGCGGGAATCGACTGCGATGCAGCATTTGCGACTATGTACGTGCCGCTTGAGAAGAAAATCTGCAGGAAGAGAATGAAGTAGGGGTTCACCTGAAATTGTCTATGACGCCTGAAAGTGTGCTCGCGAAGAAGCCGCCTTGCTTGACGCCGCCGAGAATTTCTTTGTAAATATCCGAATAGCCCGGGAAATCTATCGGGTCGGTGAGAGAGTTGTGAAAGAGTATCGCTGCCGCTCCCCGGGCCAGCCTTGTTTCGTCGAGAAGCTCTTTCATACGAGCAAGCGCTTGGACGTTGCTGAGTGTTTTGTTCTCCGCGAGCGTTCCATCCATGAGTATGAGGGGAAGTTCGATCACAGGGGACACGCGATCCTCGGCGAAGTTGTATAGCGGATACGGGAATGCGATGCTATTTCTGAAGCCGACCTCACGCGAGAACCCCAGCGTCGAGTCGTACTTCATTTCCGACTCTTCCCAAATCTGAACGGTCTTTCCGGCCGTAAACCGGAGGTAATGTTGACGGACAGAATCCACGTGTCTTCCGAGGACTTCCTGCAGCCTGTTTTTTTCCCTGAAGAACTCGCGCGCATCCACGTAAGTCTTCATACTCGGGTGAATTCCGATCTCGAATCCGGATTCGGAAAGAGAGAGTAAAAAATCTCTTATGCCTCTCGACCTGACGTTGTAAGGTATGTCCTGTTTCGCCGTTGCTCCGGTCTTGATGAAGAATGTTGACCGCAGTCCGTTCGCGATCTCAGTGTCACGGATGAAATGGAGTCCCATCTTCGGGAAATCGCGTCCGAAGGCGGCATACAACGGGAAAAGAAGTTTCTCTGCGCGCTGGGCCGATCCAAGCTGATGCCTGTTCAGAACGGCGATCCCGAACATTTCACGCCTGACCATCTTGAAGCTCAGGAACGTTATGAAATCCACATCGTGCGTGAGTGCGACCCCGTGGTTGGCGCCTCCGAAGGTCCTGGGTTCGAGAGTGATCTTGAAATAGTCCTCGATTTTCTCTCTAAGGAAGCGGGAGTAATAATTTACCACCGGGTAGTCGAGCACACCGAGTTTGTGCTGAAGCGAGTCCATGGCGCGGAATCTGTCGAACTCGTCCCTCTCAAGGCTTACCAGATCCTGGAAGTCGGACGCCAGTATAAAAGTCGCGGCTGCGATGTCGAAATCGAGACCCGGATTGATGGGATTCGGAACAGGGAACAGCTTCGGAAGCTTCCTGCCGGCGTAATCGAGCCACGATGTACCGGCAACGTCCGGGACTGTGGAACCGGACACGCACCTGGCGAAATCATCTGATGCGTGTATCCACATTACTCTTTTTGAATCGTTGGGAAGCTGGCGGCCGTAAAAAATGTTCGGACAATCGGTCGCCATCGTTTTTGAAAATTCGATTTCTGCTCGAAGCGGATAAAAGAGGAGCGTCAGACCGTATTTGATCTTCTGCCTGATCCTGTCATCTGCGCTGACGATTATGTTGATCTTCATGCTGGCCGGATATTTTCAGGCAAAGAAGAGCTTCATCACATCTAATATGAGCAACGGATGTTTGATGACCGCCTGCTTGAACAGTGCCCCCAGTGTCTGCTCAGAATCAGGAAGTTTAGAAATTTCGGCAGCGATCGAGTTGAGATCGGAGTCTTTGAATTTATAAATGACCTTCTTGATCTTGTAATACCTGTGGTGGCGGATTCCGAGCGAATCCTGCCATTCCTTCTCGTACCGCGCAATCAGGTTCATATCGTTTTTCTTGACGACCTCGGCTGCTATTGTTCCTGCCATTTTCCCGGCGATCATCCCGCTGATTATTCCTCCACCCGATACCGGGTTCACCTGGTGCGCGGCATCCCCTACAAGCATGAGACCGGGCACCGTCAATTTTTCAAGCGTCTCGGCGCAAGGGACTCCACCGGCAAGTTTTGTGAGTATGGAAGCCCGGGGAAAATTCTCCTCCATAAATTCACCGAGGAATTTCAGGGCGTGCTTCTGTTTGCTTCTATCGGCGGCGATCGCCAGACCGATGTTGGCTGTGTTGTTCCCTTTGGGAAACACCCACAAGTAGCCGCCCGGAGCGTATTTCTCGCCGAAGTAGAAGTAGCAAGTGTCCTGCTCGACGTCTATGTTTGCGGCGGTGACCTGTGCGGCGGATTCCATGTCGTGCATGGAAACGGTCGTGTCTATCCCCGCCCATCTGCCGACGCGCGACTCGACTCCATCGGCACCGATGACGATTTTGCTCCTCAGCGCCAGCTTCTCGCCGTGATACTGCACGGTGACGCCGGTGATGGAGCCGTCGCTCTTTTCGATCCCGTCCACGTAAGCCTTTGTTGCGATTTCCGCACCTTCGTCAGCCGCAATTCTTGCGAGCTCATAATCAAACACTTTGCGGTCGAGAACGTACCCAAGCCCTTCGATGTTCGGTTTTACGGCGGTGCCGTCAGGTGCGATCAGCTTGAAATTTCTTATCTCTGCGGCGATGAACTTCTTGTCCGGTTCGACAAACGGGGCGAGCCCCTCATGGTCGACAGCTTCGCCGCATCTAACCGGCACCCCGATCTCCCTGTCTTTCTCGAGCACCAAGACTTTAGCGCCCCCCATCGCTGCGTACCGCGCCGCCGTGGTGCCGGCAGGGCCACCGCCGACAATTATCACATCGTACGTATCCTTCATGCTGTCGCTTTCAGCCTTACTTTTTCGTTCTCGAACTCGAAAACTTCGAATGGACATGCCCATTCGCACTTCCTGCAGTTTGTGCAGATCTCGTGTACTATCGAGATGCGGCTCTCCGTCATGTCGATGCAGTTTTCAGGGCATACCCCGACGCAGCATCCGCAGAGATCGCATTTTTCCTCATGTATCTTAATCACTTTTCCGCTCCTTTTCACCGGGGGACGATTCGAAGATTCTTTTCATGAACCTTTGAAAGCAATATGACCTGCCGGGGCGCCAAAGCCGCACGGCACAGCTAAATATAAGCTAACGGTGTAAACGTAAACAGACCTTTCCGGGTGGAACCTTGCGAAGGTTATCGCAAGGCGTGCAGTCACCTCAGACTGTCGAAAAAGTTTCCCAGCAGCTCTTTGTCGCGATAAGTTTCGCTGAGATGCCTCTTCCGGTTTACGAGTTCCTGGTACTGGGAATCGAGCTCGACCGTGGGGAGATCCTTCTTCTCCGCATCCGCAGTCCTGGAGGTGAGCAATTTCAATTTCTGCTCTATCTGTTCCAGCTCGAATGATATCAGGAGCTGCGATATCCACTTCAGATAGTCCGGCGTCTCGCTCTCGGGATTGATTTCTTCCCACCATATTTTACTTCTCTGCGGCACCGCGAAGGCAAGTTCGGCGAATGTCTTCCGGACATTCTCTGATGAAAGTTGATCGATGACTGCCGACGGAGCATTGCCCGCGGTACGGGCCGTCACCACTTTTTCGATTATTTCGCGGCTGACGGGGTTCAGGATCTCGAGTTTTCCGACCTGGCCGGCGATCACTTCGAAGAGCGATTCGTCGACGTTGAGCAGAAGGCTGATAAGATCGCGGTCCGCGATAGAGAGTGCGATTGAGCCCGACTTAGGAGCCGGCTCCGGCGACGGGCCGCTGCCATATCTGAGTTGCGAAGATTTTCTTTTTCTGAGCTCCTGGTAAATCGATTCCTCGCGCAACCCGAACTTGGCAGCGAGGTCCTTCACGTAGAGGTTCACTTTTATCGCGTCCCCGATCTTCCCTACCGACTCCACGATCGATTGGATGACCGCCGCCGGGTTTGCGTTAGATCCGGATCGTCGCGCCAGAAGCGAAGCCTTGAATTCAACTATGTTCATCGCCGATTGAACAAGGGAAATGAATTCTTCGCTCCCCTTTGAGAACACGAACGTGTCGGGGTCCTCTCCCTGTGGAAGCTCGACGATGTAGACGTTCATCCCATGTTCCAGGAGGATATCCGCCCCTCGCAGCGACGCGTCCTGTCCGGCGGTGTCTGCGTCATAAACCAGATCGACATTCTGCGTGTAACGGGAAATGTACTGGATCTGCTCGACAGTAAGTGCGGTCCCGCTCGATGCGACGACGTTTCTTATACCCGATTGGTGAAGGGCAATCAGGTCCGCGTACCCTTCGACGAGGATTGCGGAATCTTTCTCGATGATCGAGTCCTTTGCCTGGTAGATGCCGAAGAGCGTTCTTCCCTTGACGTAAGCTGCGGTCTCGGGTGAGTTGATGTACTTTGCCTTCTCGTCGGCCTTCAGGGTTCTCCCGCCGAAGGCGATCACGCTTCCGCTGGGCGAAAGTACGGGGAACATCACGCGCGCCCTGAACCTGTCGTAGTAGCCGGAACTGTCCTGCCGTCTCAGA
This sequence comes from Bacteroidota bacterium, assembly GCA_021789755.1. Taxonomy (GTDB): domain Bacteria; phylum Bacteroidota; class Ignavibacteria; order Kryptoniales; family JAKASW01; genus JAKASW01. The sequence goes on along the minus strand of JAJYJD010000074.1, from coordinate 4,198 downwards.
ATAAGTCCAGATTTTTCGATTGTTTTCTCGCTTATCCCTTTCTTCTTCATGTAGCTGAGGAGGCCGTCCCACCTGTCGGGGGCATAGCCGATCATGAATCTGTCTATGGAGTCGTCGTTGAACTGTCTCTTCTGCTTGAGGTACGATAAAGCCGCGGCGCCTTCGTCCGATCGAAGCATGTCTCTGTAATAACGAGACGCTTTCTCGTTCACGTCGAGGACTTCGTCCACTTCGCTCTGCCTGCCGTCCGAATAGGAGGGGAGTTGGATATTGGCGCGGGCTGCCAGCTGACGGAGAGCTTCTCCGAAAGATATTTTGTCGTGTTGAGTCAGGAACGTGAAAACGTTGCCTCCTGCACCGCATCCGAAACAATGGTAAAGGCCCTTTTCCCGGCTTACGGTGAAAGAGGGCGTCTTCTCAGTGTGGAACGGGCACAGTCCCATATAGTTCTTGCCGCGCTTCTGAAGCCGGACGTATTGCGAGATTATTTCTACGATGTCCGTAGCCTGCCTGACGGACTCGACTATGCTTTCAGAATCGAACCGTGCCATGTCTCACATCCGTCGCCGGGAATTTTGATTTGTAGATCGTTGGTAGTGCTCCTTGCCTGAGAACTTAAGCAAGGGAGGGTTGAGATTCAATTGTCGACGATGCAGCGTGTGACGCCTTCTTGATCCGGGTAAAATGATTCTCCGATTTTCTTGAATATTATTCGCACGGGTTATAACTTTTTACAGCATGACAGAGAAATCGCTCCTTGTCGTTTCGCGAACTCCGCTCCCTAAAGAAGTGAAAACAAATCTTGCGCCTCCTCTGACGAACGAAGAGGCCGCGGAGTTGCACGCGTCGTTGCTTTTCGACATAGTCGAGCGTGCGGCTCTGCATCTTCATGCGCAACCATACGTCTACTTCGACCCTGCCGACGCACGCCCTGATTTTGAGCATGTATTCAGGCACGCGAGTTTCGAATACAAGCTCAAGCCCACATCCGGAAGCAAATTCTCCGACAAGATCGCGAACGCAGTCGACAACGTTCTTTCCGACGGGACGAAGAAGCTAATCTACCTGGACGTCGACGCGGCGTTGATTCCCGTGCAGACGCTCAGGCACGCTTACGAATTGATGAGCCTTGACGACGATGTGGTGGTTCTCGGGCCGGATATTGCGGACCAGCTGTATATGGTCGGGTTGAAGAAACCGCACGTCCAGGTATTCGACGCGCTGAATGCGAAGGATCCATTCGAAGTCTCTATGAAAATCTCTTCGCCTCTCTCTGCCATGCTTTTTACGCTCGAACGATTCGCCTGCCTCCGCGATCTGACCGGGCTTAGGAGGTTGTTCAACTCATTCGTCAAGAATGGCCAGGTCATCGAGAATGCCCGCCGTACAACCGATTTTCTGCTGGGCCTGAAGGAAAAATACCGCGAGATTTGATGCCCGAGAGTTCCTGCAAGAGGCTCGGGATCTTCGGCGGGACGTTCAACCCGCCACACATGGCGCATCTCCTGGCCGCCGAGAACGTGCGCGATCAACTGAAGCTGGATAAGATACTCTTCATCCCTGCAGCAATACCTCCTCACAAGATGCGAGAAGAGGTGATTTCCGCAAAACATCGGCTCGAGATGGTTAGACTGGCGATAAAAGGCAACGAATATTTTGAATTGTCGGAGATTGAGCTGCTCAGGAAAGGCCCTTCGTACACGATCGACACCATCAGGTCACTCAAACATACCCATCCGCAATGCGATCTCCATTTCATTATGGGCATAGATCTCCTTATGGATTTTGAGACATGGAAGGATCCCGAAAAAATTCTCGCTGAGTGCAAAGTAGTTGCGATGAACCGTCCGGGTTTTGATCTTGCGGTCATAGACAAAGAACTCCTCGCCCAGGTGGAGCTCGTGAACGTCCCGAGCATAGACATCTCCTCCACCAATATCCGGAGACGGGTCAAGTCGGGGAGGTCAATCAAGTATCTGCTTCCCGCCGCGGTGGAGGATTACATACGCGGGAATTCGATTTACGTGTAAGTTGCCGCTTCACAATCGGTTGCAAATACATCGTGCGGATTTTATATTTGTTATGAAACTAGTTTGTGCAAATTTGAAAGGGAGTGAGAGATAATGAAGAAGTACAGTGTGTTGGCTCCTGTAATAGGCCTCATCGCGGTCAGCTTTGCGTTTGTGGGCTTTCAATGCTCGTCGGCAGAACTGACGAGTGCAAAGCTTTACATGCAGAAGAACGAGTGGGACAAGGCGGAAACGGAGCTTGAAAAAGACCTGGGCAATGATTCATTGGATGTAGAAGCCTGGTACTACCTCGGAATCGTGAGAGGCGAGAAGAAGAATTATGCCGGACTGCTGGATGCCTTCGCCCACGCCTCGAAAATCTCCAACGTACACGACAAGGATATTCAGGAAGTCAGACGTCATTACTGGGTCATAAACTACAACGCCGGGAGCCAGGATCTCCAGAAGGGCCGGGATACGTCTTCATACTATGAAACGGCAGTTAAAGCCTTCAACGCTGCCGTCATGCTGGAACCGGACAGCACGGTGGGTTACCGGGGCCTGGCATATGCCTACCTCAATATGGGAAAGATGGACAGTGCGATAGCTCCTCTTAAAGTCCTTTGGAGCAGGGAGGAAGATCAGGATGCTGCAAAGTTCCTAGGTGAAATCTATTATGAGAAGGGACGCAGCCTGAAGCAGGAGTTCGAAGACCAGAACAGCGACAAAATCAAGATTGCCGAGGGCATCGAGTCGATCAAGACCGGAATGACCGGAACCGACCTCATCTCCGCGGTCGGGCAGCCGGACGAAAAGACTGTTCAGAAGGCGGTGGTCGAGAGGCGAAGGGGAAAGACAGTCGTGAAGGAACCGGCCAGAGATATCTGGGTGTACAAGACATACGGTCTGACGATAGCATTTGAGAACGATACCCTGGCGAGCGAAAAGAAGGATTTCGAATATAACCCTGGGATCGATTCGACGAAGTACAAGCTCGCGGTTGCAGAATTTATCAAGGGTCTTGATGTACTCAAGCCTGCAAGCCGGAAATATCCGAACGACTCAAATATCATGACGATACTGACGAACTGCTACATCGGCGCAGACATGACTCTGGAAGCGGCGGAGGCATTCAAACTGGCCGCGGAACAGAATCCGGACAACAAGGATTTCCAGTACAACTATGGCGTGATATTGTTGAGGGGAGACAACTATGAACAGGCTATCAGCCAATTCCAGAAAACTCTGAAGATCGATCCGGAATATTGGAATGCAGTATACAATATGGGTGCCTCGTATGTGAACTGGGGAGTTCAGATACAGACGAACGCCTCTCCAAACAGCGACCCCGATTCGTTGAGGAAAGCTATCAGTTCAAAATTCGGGTTAGCGCTCCCGTACCTTGAGAAATACTCCTCCTATAAAGCGACTGATCCAAATATATGGGAGCTTCTCGGGAAAGTTTACGCCTATCTCAACGAAGTCCAGAAAGCTCAGGATGCGATGCAAAAAGCGGATTCGTTGAGACAAATTCACTGATCGCAAAGCCTTCAATTTAGACGCCGCCGGGCCTGCAGAGAATCGCTCCCGGCGGCCTTTTCTTTATCTGTGGTGTTGTTTCGGTGTTATATTAAGATTATTCTGAGTGGCAACTCGCCATCATTCACGCTTGCGATTGGACCACAATGATAGTCGTAATGACACCGGGGTGAACGCAATAACCCGGAGAAACCAGGAGTCAGAAATGCCAGAAGAGAAGAATGTTCCGCAGCAGATCAACATCGAGCTCGGTGACAAGGAAGCGGAGGGGATCTATTCCAACCTCGCGATTATATCTCATTCCCCCGCTGAATTTATCATAGACTTCACGCGCCTTCTGCCGGGAGTGCCGAAGGCAAAAGTTCACGCCAGGATAATAATGACCCCACAACATGCGAAGATGTTACTGAGTGCGCTTCGCGAGAACATAGATAAGTACGAGCACAATTTCGGCGAAATCAAGGTGTTTGCAGGTCCCGTTCCTCCTACATCTCCGTTCGGGTTTCAGTCGCCGGGAGCGTGACCCGGTCGGAAGCCGGGTGAGAAGGGGGGCCGTGTCCCAGATCATATGCGTCGCTCTTTTGCGGTCAAATCGATCTAGTTTTTCCGCGTGTATGCTGGAGTGACAGCGCGCAAGGCACTGTGACTCA
>JAJYJD010000073.1 GCA_021789755.1 Bacteroidota bacterium | reverse complement strand
GACGGTTATGACGAGCAGCGATGCGGCAATCAGGACTATGAGAAGTCCGAGGAAAGACTCCTGTTGGCTCTGATATAGTCCTCCGAAGGAATACGAGACCCCCTGGGGAAGAACGAGCTTCTGATTCAGAACCTGCTTTATCGCGGCCACGGTTGAGCCGAGATCACGTCCAGAAATGCGCGCGGTCACCGGCACCATCAATTTCAGGTCTTCCCTGTCGATCTCGCTCTGTCCCTTCTCGATATCCACCTTTGCTATATTTTTCAGCAGAACATAGAATCCATTAGGTGACTTCAGACGGGCGTTCTCAATTTCTTCGAGCGAAGAATGGTACCGCTCGGGATATCGAACACGTACACCGATCAGTTTCTCGCCCCTCAGCACATAGGTATCGACATTCCCGTTTATCATCGTGTGAAGCTGGTTAAGGACGTCGTCCGGAGTCAGCCCGGCCCGGGCGGCCAGAGTCCTGTCGACCCTGACGATCAGCGACGGCCCGCTGATCACTATCCCATTAAACACGTCCACAACACCCGGGACGGTCTTGATGAGGTCCGCCACTTCTCTTGCCTTTTGCTCGATCGCATTCTGATCCGGACCGAAAATCTTTATCTCGATAGGAGCGGGACTGTTTGTCAGGTCGCCGATCAGATCCTGCATCGCCTGCCCGAAGTCTATTCGAAGAGCAGGCTCAGATGCTTCAATCCGTGTCCGAAGCTCATCCATTATCTGGAAAATCGATCTGGAACGATGGCTCTTCAGTTTTATCAGGAAATCTCCGTTGTTCGGCTCCGTTATGAAGAAACCGAGCTGGGTTCCCGTCCGGCGGGAATACGATTCGACTTCCGGGACCGACATAATGATTTTCTCGACATGCATCAGCATCCGGTTCGTTTCGTCGAGCGACGTTCCCGGGGGAGAGTTATAATCCAGCACGAACGCTCCCTCATCCATATTGGGCATGAACCCGCTCCCGATATGCTGGTACATGAAATAAGTCCCGGCAAGAATTAACAGCACAATGGCGGGGGCCAGCTTCTTCCATTTCAGCAGGAACACGAGGACTTTTCTGTACCAGGATGACAGCCTGTGACCCGACTTCTCTTCGCGCGCTATTTCGATCTCCGCGTCGCGGTTCCTGATAAAGGATTCCGCAAGGATCGGTACAAGCGTCAGCGAATAGACCAAAGACACAATAAGGGCGACCGCCATAGTCACAGCCAGCGATTTGAAGAAAGCGCCGGTGACCCCGCTCAGAAACGCGAAAGGTATGAAGACAACGATCGTGCTCAGGCTCGAGCCGATTATCGCCGGAAAGAGCTCTTTCAACGATGACGCGACCGCGCTCCTTATGTTGCCGTGTTCGTACCTGAGATGCCGGAAGATATTCTCGACAAATACAACCGTATCGTCTATTACCAGGCCTACGGCGGCGGCAATTCCGCCAAGCGTCATGATGTTCAGCGAGCGCCCCATCGAATAAAGTATGAAGAGCGTCGTGGCAAAGACGGCCGGAACGGTTATGATCGCGACGGCGCTAATCCGGAAGCTGCGCAGGAAAACGAAAAGAATGACGATCGCCAGGAGGATTCCTATAGCGATAGAATCCCTTGCGCTTCCGATGGAACTGCTTATAAAATCGCCCTGGTCATAGAAATACTTGACTCTTACGCCGGGTGGGATGACATTGGACAGCTGCTGAAGCGCCGCTCTGACCTGCCTGTCAATTACGACGGTATTGCCGTCGGGCTGCCGGATTATGTTGACGAGGACCGCCTGTTTCCCATCGGCCGTCACTCTAATGTATTCGATCTTCTCGGTCGGCTCCACGGCAGCCACATCCGAGATTTTTATCGGGACGCCGCCCTGGAACCCGATAACGGTATTCTTGATATCATCCAGATTCTTATACAAGCCGTCGACCAGCGAGAGATAGATTTGGTAATTCCTCTGGACGAGACCGGTCGAGGAGACAAAGTTTGTCTTCCTCACCGCCGCGGCGACGTCATCGACGCTGAGGCCGTAGCTCTGAAGTTTCTGAGGATCGACGTCTACGAGAAATTCACGGGTCTTGCCGCCTACTATCTTCACCTGCGCGATTCCGTTTATCCTAACCAGGACGGGCCGGATCACGTAATAAGCAAGGTCGCGAAGCTGGACCTGGTTCAGCGAATCCGATGTGAGGCTGAAACCCGCGATGGGGAATACTGTCGCGTTCATCCTCTCAATATCTATCGAGACGGAAGGAGGGAGTTGATTCCTTATGCTCGAGACCTTTCCCTGAAGCAACTGCAGCGCCTGGATTACGTCGGTACCCCATTTGAAATTGATGTCTATTTCAGACGAGCCTCTGCTCGTGGCGGACCTGACGCGTGTAACTCCGGGTATGGCCCTCGCAGCTTCTTCCAGCGGCCGTGTAACTTCGATCATCATGCGATCCGCCGGTTCCTCACCGTTGTCCGCGAGCATGACAATCCGCGGAAAATCTATGTTGGGATAAAGTGAAATAGGAAGCTGAAAGACCGCGAAAATTCCGCCGATGCTCAGAATGATCGCCGTAAAAATGACCGCTCTTTTGTGCGAGCTTACGAAGTTGTAGAAATTCATCGGGCTACTCGACTTTCACATCTGTCGAATCCGGGAGTCCATATCCGCCGACGGTGGCAACGACATCACCCGGCCTGATGCCGGATGTTATCTCGAAGCGCGACGAATCCGAAAGTCCGACGTTTACCTGCGTCAGAAGCGCGATCGAATCACCCTGTATCCGCCAAACGAAATACTGGTTGACCTCATCGTTATGATAGACCGCCTGCTTCGGCACAAGAACGACGGACTTCGCCTCGCCGACCCTTATTTGAACATTTCCGAATGTCCCGGCCGTGACCAGCGCAGGAATCGCCTGAAGGCTTATCCTCACCTGGATGCTCTGGCTGTTCGGATCCGTAGCCGGGTTGATTGCCTGAACAACCCCGCGGACGGGCGGTATGTTCATCCCCGGAACCGTCACGACAACGAACTGACCGGGCCTGATCGCTGAGACATAATTTATAGGTACGTTGGCGACGAAGTATTCGCTGCTGAGGTCGACCATCTCGACAAGGTCCGTTCCCTGATTCACAAGCTCCCCTTCGGTGACGAACCTGTGTATGATCGCCCCCGAGAAAGGCGCGGTGATAGTCGCGACGGCCGCTGTGCTTTCGGCCAGACGCAGCGCGTCCTCAGCTTGCTTCTTCTCAGCCGGGGTTGTCGCCTGAGCCAGCAGCTCGTCGGCTCCTGCGATGGCGGCATTCGATTCCTGCGAGATAACGGTGGCGATGACCTGTCGCTTGCGAACCACGTCACCTTCCAGCACGAACACCTTTTTAATCTTGCCGGGAATGGTTGACTTGACTTTCTCGTCACGCAAGACTTCGAACGAGCCGGTTGCCGACACCGTATTGTTGATGTCCCCAAGGTAAGCGGTTGCGACTTTCACGGTTGCGCGCGGCTTGACTTCGGCGGTGTCATCAGTTTTCGAACTGCACCCGAAAAGAATTCCTGAAAGCAAAAGCGATGCGATTACAAATGAGAGATGCTTTGTCATTCCTGGTAAGCTCCCGAATAGTTAAGCCTGTTCAATTTCAAGATACTTATTTCCATCTGGGCTCTTGTTTCTTCTATCGCCAGCCTGATCTGGTTGACCATTTGGATTGCAGAGAGGACTTCAATACTGAGCCCGCTCCCGCCGGCGTACCTCGCTTTTGAAAGGAGATAATTCTGCTCAGCGACGACGAGGTTGTCTTTCAAAGCTTCAATCTCGGATCCGGCTCTGGCGATATCGTTCCTGGTTGCCTCGAAATCACGATCGAGCGAGCTGCGCGCGAAGTCATTTTGAAGAGAGATGCTCTCGGCGTTCGCCTTCGAGGCTTTGTAACTGTCCTCGAGCGAACCGAGCGTGAAAACCGGAACGGAGACGGAGATACCCACTGAGGCGCCAAACACATTCGGCAGTCCCGGCGCGATGTTCGGGAGTGAGGTCAGCGCTCCCGCGTCGGCTCCGACTGAGACCGTCGGTCTCAGCTTGGAATCGGCTATCTGGGCCTCAAGATTCGCCTGCTTGAGCACGAGCGCTTGAGATTGAAGGTCAACACTCTGCTCCGCGCGAAAGGTTGTGTCGTAAGATATGGATACCGAGCTTGTGTCGACATTGTCGACCTCACTCGAGGGGATACCCGCCGCCTGGGCAAGCGAAAGCAGGGCATTGGCGTACGTGATCTTGCGGGCATTTATATCTATCGACTCGTTGTTAAGATCCACGGTGGTCTTCAGTACGTCGGTCTCGCTCCCCTGGCCCGACGCGTGGAGCTGCTTTACCAGCTGAAGATAATCATCAAGAAGCTTCCGCCCTTCTTCCACCACGTCCAGCTCCCTTTTCTCCTTCACCGCGGCAATGAAAGCCGTCGACACGGAATATATCACGTCGGCCTTTACACGAGCCTGATTGAACGATCCCTGTTGGACAGCTACTCCACCCTTCTGAATCTCGTACGACCTCGCGCCCCCGTCATAAATTGTGTAGGAGCCGCTGATCTGAGCGCCGAACTCGCCTCCATTTGTTATCGCGGGATCATATCCCGGTGCGACGATTAGATGGGAGCCAATCCCTATCTGCGGATAGTAACTCTTGCGTATGGCTTCGCTGCCGTATTTGGCGGAGGCCATTGCCTGCTCAGCTGACCCAAGAAGCGGATTGTGCTGTAATGCCGCCTTTAAATAGTCAGAAAGTGACAGCGGCTTTACTTGCGCGCGCACCTCTGTCGCCGGCAAGAGCGCGCATATTACAAACAATGCCCCTAGTAACTGTTTGAATTTCATTTTTCTGTTTCATTCAATAAATGAGAAGGATGAGAACTTGAGAGGGCGACTCATGGAGCCGCCCACTCTCTTAATTTAGCCAATGTTCAATGTTTCTTACTACCCGTCTCCAATTTTTTCTCGCTCTTCTCTTCCTTGGCGCTCTCGGTCGTAACCTTCACGACCTTGCCGGTCTGAGGATCAATCCAGACTTCTTTTGTCTCTTTGCCCGATTTCACATCCAGCGACCAGATGAATTTTCCGGATTCGTGCTCAAGTTCAGATTCCATCACCTTTCCTCCCGGAACGGCTTCAAGGGCGATCTTCTCAGCTTCGGCCTTCGTGACCTTGGCCGACTTCATGTCCTCCGCCTTTTCTTTCTTCTCATTCGACTTTGTTTCCGTGGAAACCTTGATAACCATCCCGGAAACCGGGTCGACCCAGACCTCTTTGATCTGATCTCCGGACTTGATATCGAATGACCAGATGTGTTTCCCGGCCTCGTGCTCGTATTCGCCGCTCAGCACCTGGCCGCCTTTCACTTGCGCGAGCGCAGCTTGTTCCGCTTGAGCTTTAGAGACCTTCGGCTTCGATTGCGATTGAGCAAGAAGCGGAACACTCAACGCCACGGCCAGAGTTAAAAGCATTTTGAATTTCATAAATCCTCCATAATTATTTGTTCGCTATAAAGTTAGCAGCGCACAATGAAATGGGCGTGAAGAACTTCAGGGACACTTTAGAAGCAGGATAATCCGAAGGTGAGTGACGGTGCCCACCCAATGGCCCAAATACCCTCCGTCCTTCATCTCGTTTTCATCTCCATGGGCTAGATTGGAATTCGTATTGTTATATACCTGGGTTAATCGGAAGGGCTTGCCGTGGTAGATTCCATTAGGGCAGTCACAGTCTTTTCACACGTAAGACCCGGGGCGATTATTTCCGACCCAACTTTCAGATTAGGCGGCGTGAAATCCGGAGCATCGATGTTAGAAAAAGCCTTCATAGTATTTACTGTTTTAATCCTTAATGTCCCCGGCTACGGTCAGCGTACGATCGCCGCACCGTATAACGGCACAATAACGGGACGTGTCCTAGATCAGGATACAAAGCATCCCGTCGAGTTTGCAAACGTAATCCTCTTTACTGGGAAGGATAGCACGCAGGTAAGCGGCGCCGTGACCGACAAGGCCGGCATGTTCAAATTGACAGGTCTCAAGGCCGGGAATTACTTTCTTCGCGTGCAGGTTATCGGGTACGCCGTGAAAGTGATTCCGGGGCTGACTCTTTCGGAGTCACGCCGCAGCCTGAACTCGGGTGCAATCTATCTCCGGCCGTCAGCCATAAATCTTCCGACAGTTGTTGCGGAAGGAAAAAGGTCGCCTATATCATACCAGCTCGATAAACAGGTAATAGATGTAAACCAGATTAAAACGGCTTTAGCCGGCACCGCGGCTGATGTTCTTGAAAACGTTCCCTCGATAAGCGTCGACATTAACGGGAATGTCAGTCTGAGAGGCAGTACAAATTTCCAGGTTCTTATTGACGGTCGCCCTTCGGTGATGAGCGCGCAGGATGCTCTGCAACAGATTCCCGCCAGTTCAATCCAGAGTATTGAAATAATGACGAACCCTTCGGCAAAGTATGATGCGAGCGGCGCTGCCGGAATCATCAACATAATTCTCAGGAAGAATTCAGATCTCGGTTTCAGCGGCATTGTAAATCTAACCGGCGGCCTGGACGATAAATACGGAGCAAATTTCCTCTTACAGTATAAAACCCCTTTTGTGGGCTACAACTTCGGCGCCGACTTCAACCGCCGCACCTTCCCCGGCACCAACCAGCAGGTGAAACAATTCATCACCGGAGGAAACACGTCCGATTTCAATTCCAATGGAAATGTACTCTGGCAGCGCATCCTCTCGGGGGTCAGAGGAGGAATCGGGTTTAACTTAAGTCAAAACGATAATTTATCTTTCGGCGGACGATACGGCGGGAGAGCCTTCCACCATTACTCGTCGTTAAATACAATCCAATCTTCCGATTCTCAGCCGCAGCAAATCGTTTTTCTGAACGACCATAATTTCAACCACTATGGCACATACTATGAGTTGAATGCCAACTACCTTCACGACTTCGGCCGCAACGGCAATCAGATCACCGGCTACCTGTCCTACAGGCATAATAATTCAGACGAATCCGGGATCAGCACCGCCACGCAGGGCAACAGTACGCTCAACGGCACTCAGACTACGGAATTAGGCCCGCAGAACGAGCTGCGCGGGAACATCGATTATACACTGCCGATTAATAAATCGGAACAATTTTCTGCTGGCTCAGAATTCTTCGACAGGACTTACCAGGATATAAATAGACTATACAGTTTCGATTCAACCACCGGCAATTACGATTTTCAATCCCCATTCAGCCACACGAATAATTTCCAGCGGGCCCGCTTCGCAGCTTATTCGATGTTCTCAAATAGATGGGACAGCCTGGAAGTCCAAGTCGGATTTCGCACGGAGTATACCTACCAGCTTGTAGCGCAGGCCGATACCAACCAGCGCTTTTCTTTCAGCAGGTGGGATTATTTCCCTTCGATTAGTTCGTCCTACAGCTTCGCCGGGGGAACTCAGATGATGGCCAGCTATACAAGGAGGATTGAAAGACCCGACGGCGGAGATCTCGAACCCTACTATTCATGGTTCGATGCGAACACCGTCCATATAGGAAACCCTTTGCTTAAGCCGGAGCTGATCAACTCCTTTGAGATGGGCGTACAGACTTTTTTGGGAAAGGCTCTCTTCTCAAACGATCTATACTATCGCTTTACTCAGGATAAAATCGAAGACATAAATTCAGTTTATGCAGAGAACGTGACGTTGACATCCGTGGCAAATGTCGGAAATGATTACTCCCCCGGGTATGAATTCAGCATCTTGTTCAACCCGGTTAAAATTTGGGAACTCAATTTTATGGGGAATCTTTACGATTATAGGATCAGCGGTGCAGTGAGCAACGCGTCCTTCGCGAGAGAAAGTTTCGATTGGAGCATTAAGACCAACAATACGTTCACAATCAGCCATTCAACCGAAGTTCAGCTGAATGCCAGATACCACAGCCCCTCTGTCACCGCGCAAGGAACGTGGGGAGGATTCTTCACGACCGACCTCGCGGTGAGGCAGGACATAATTCAGAAGACTCTGTCATTGACACTGCAAATCAATGACCTGCTGAGCACCGGAAGGCGCGAGTTCACTTCACAGGGAGTCGGTTTTTATGACTATAACTACTTTTATAGACGGGCTCCTATGGTTATGTTGAATCTCAGGTATAACTTCAATAATTATAAAGAGAACAAGGTGCCCGGTCAAAACCCGCAAGACAACTGAGGTTGATACATAAGCCGGCCGGTGCTTGAGACCACATCAGTGAAACGGTTCCATCACCCGCAATACCGGTCGCCCGCCAATATCTTGAAGAGGAAAAAAGACCAATCGTGTCTCCTCGTCGACGCTTACAGAATGAGCATGCGCAGCAAAGTAGACTTCCCCAATCTCGGTGACCGTCCCCCGTTCGAGCTGGAATGCAGAGACGATTCCACTTTCCGAAGCGACGTATAGATCGCGGGACTCACTGTCAAAAGCGAGCACATCCGGTCCGGCCCCTACTTTACCGCGGGCGATGATCCGCTTCTTTGCGAGATCGAACACCACATAAGCGGCGTTGTCCTCTCCGGTCACGAAGGCATAATCATCCTGCGTGTCGATGAAGAAACCGTGCGGCCCCTCGCAGCCCGGCAGCCTGTAACGGGCAACTATCCTCAATGTCGAAGGGTCGATCGCGACCAACTCGTCTGCCGTTTGGACAGTCGAATAGACAAGACCCGACAGACTATCGTAATGCGTGTTCCCGACCTCCCCTCCCATTCTGATATTTTTAAGGACCCGATTTGTCATAGCGTCAAAGACCGTGACCGATTTCCCAAATTCATCAGAAACGAACACTCTTCTTTCACGGGGGTCGAAGGCAATCCCATCGGGGAACCGACCCGTCGGCACCTTAGCAGTGAGCTTAAGCGAACGGGAATCAAACACGTATATTTCATTCGCTCTGCTGGTGGAGATGTAGACGCAGTTCAATTCCGGTACAGCGAGAATGCCCGTAGGCCCTGGAATATCAGACATATTCTTCGTGACCGTTCTGGAATTGAGATCGAACACCGTCACGATATTCGCCCCCATGTGTGAGATGTACAGTCGACGGTTAGCTTCATCGATGGATTGATAATCGAATCGTAATGTCCCGCCGGGCAAAGGAATATCGGTTATATATCTCAACCCGATCTCAGCCGCTCTCTTTTCGAATGGCTCCCGACCCACCTGGCCGGCGCGTGTAAACGAAAGAAACGCAAGCACAGTGACGATTGCAACTCCTGCAGGCCTGAAGAAAAAACGGACTATCTTCATCAAGACATAAGTTAGCTTATGAGCCCCAAATTTCGAAGAGGAGGCGTGGAACGGTCAGTCGGTCGATCGTCCGTTTTCGCTCTTGCAATTGAATGTCAATTTCTCTATTCTTTCAGTGGTAGAAGAACGGGTCGACACGATTCAGCTTCGTTTTGCTGGCATTAATTATCAATTGTAGGAAGCGGAGTAATTAGAATGCGTGTCCCGGCTATTCTGGCCGTAGTACTGCTATCGGTCTCCTCGGTCTTTGCGCAATCTCCACACGGTAAGTCGTTTAAGCTCGATTGCTCTGATTGTCATTCAGCCGCGGGCTGGGATGTCATGCGCAAGGACATCAAGTTCAATCATAATGAGGCTGGATTTAAACTGACGGGCCAGCATGCCTCGGTAACCTGTCGCGCCTGTCACACAAGTCTGGTATTCTCGGATGCGGGAACAGAATGTAAGTCGTGCCATACTGATGTACATCAGAATACCCTCGGACCCGATTGCGCACGCTGCCACACTCCGACCACATGGCTGATTCCAAACGCGACCGAGATCCATCAAAGAACCCGGTTCCCTCTTATTGGCGCTCACCAGAATCTCGATTGCTCAAGCTGTCATTCCGGATACTCGAGGATGTATTTCCCGCCGATCAGTGTCGCATGCATCAGCTGTCATTCGACACAATACTACGCCACGACTTCTCCGAACCACATACAAGCGGGATTCTCGACACAGTGCCAGGATTGTCACAACGTTTCCGGGATGGTCTGGGCAGCCGCGAACTTCGACCACAGTTTCTTCCCGCTCGCAGGAGGCCACAACATCCAGGACTGTTACGCCTGCCATACGAAGGGGAGCAACTTCAAGGGACTATCTACCGCTTGCTACTCGTGTCACAGCGCCGATTTCGCCGCCACGACCGACCCGAACCATGTCACAGGCGGTTTTCCGCACGATTGTTCGCAGTGTCACACGATAACAAACTGGGGCAACGCGACTTTCGACCACGGCAAGACAGGTTTCCTCCTTACCGCTGGACATCTGAACCTTCAGTGCGCACAGTGTCACGCGTCAGGATACACAAACACGCCGAGCACCTGCATCAGCTGCCATCAGGCGAACTACCAATCGACTACAAATCCGAGCCACACGAGCCTGGCGTTGTCGACCGATTGTTCATCCTGTCATACGACGAACCCCGGCTGGAAACCTGCGACTTTCCCGGTACATAGCAGCTACTATGTTATCGCCGGAGCTCATGTTTCACTTTCCTGCGACCAATGCCACAACGGCAATTACAACACAGCTCCCGCCACGTGCTACGGTTGCCACAAGAACGACTACGACGCTACGAACAACCCGGCTCACGCCGCCGCCGGTTTCCCAACCGACTGTGCACAATGTCATTCTCAAACTGCATGGACACCCTCGACGTTCGATCACACGTCATTCTTCCCTCTCACAAGCAGTCATAACGTTTCGTGCTCGACCTGCCACATCAACAGCTCCAACTTCGCGCAGTTTTCCTGCACGGCAGCATGCCACAGCCAGGCAGAAACAGATTCACATCACACCGACGTGGCAAATTACGTCTATAGTCCGACTTCCTGCTACAGCTGCCACGCGAACGGGACGGCCGGAAACTGATCACGTCCATGCGCTTGCTGATTCTCGCTTCCATCGTGTGGTTAAGCATGCTGGTTCCTGTCTGCGATATGCAGGCACAGGGAAATCCCGCTCAAAGGAAAATGGGGAGGGTTTCTTTTGTCACAAGTCAAAATGTCTATGTACAATTTGGAAATACCCACGGGATAGCTGCGGGCGACACGGTTTTCCTGGCTTCGTCGAAGGAAGCGATCCCTGTAATGATAGTAAAGTATCTCTCGTCGGAATCATGCGCGGGACAAATAATAGGGGAGCCGCGATTGAGGATCGGCGATGCCGTTTATTCTTACCCGGACATGAAGCCGGCCGAAGCTGTTCCGAAGGGTGCGCGGACACCGACTCCGCCGGCATCCGTTTCGACGCCGGACACGGTAGACGTTCAGAGTCCGCCTTTGGCAGCTTTCCCATCAGGACCGCAAAACAGGTTCTATGGCGGATTCTCGGCCAACTCATATTCAACTTTCTCAAACCTCACCAGTCTTTCAGCCGTGCAGAGATGGAATTATTCATTGAACTTCAACGGCGAGAACATTCTCGCCACAAAAATCTCTTTCTCCAGCTACATGAACTATTCATATACAGGCAGTCAATGGAAAGATATTGCCGCGAGTCCGTTCAGTAACCTCAGAGTTTATGACCTGGCGGCGAAGTACGACGCCGGCGACCTTGACCTTTGGATCGGACGGCACATCAACCGCGATCTCTCGGGCGTCGGACCGATTGACGGATTACAGGTTCAGAGAAGTATGGGAAACTTTTCGTTCGGCGGAGTAATCGGATCAAGACCGGATTTCTACAACCTCAGCTACAATCAGCGGCTGTTCGAATACGGCGCGTATATCGGCAGGACGGACACAATTGGCAACGGGCTGATGCAAAATACACTCGGAGTATTCCAGCAATACAACAATATGAAGACCGACCGCCGGTTCATCTATTTCCAACACACCAGCAATCCACTGAACGATTTCAGCTTTTTTCTGACCGGGCAAATCGACATTTTCAAACTGAACAACGGCAAACAGCTTAACGATTTCTCGCCCACCGATTTGTATTTCTCGATGCTTTACTCCCCGATCACCAGGCTCTCCGTGAGTCTCTCCTACAGTGCAGAGAGAAATACGATCTATTATGAGACCTTCGGATTTTCCGTAGACAGCCTGCTTTTAAATCAAAACGAATTGAGACACAATCTGCGGATCGGTCTCATGATGAGGCCGTTCAACGACACATTCGTCAACATCGGCGGAGGTTACAGCTTTCAGCAGGGTGATGTCACACCCACTACAAATGCGAGTATTGCGGCCACCCAGTCGGACATTCCGCTGCTTGCACTTTCAGCGACGGCTTCTTATGTGATGACGAGAAGCAGCTATCTCAAAGGCTCGGCTTACGGTCTGAGAATTTCGAAATACATGCAATTCAACTCCACAACGGCATCACTGGGTTACCTGAGATCGAACTACAATTTCGGGACAGCAAGTGAAGCCCTGGTGCAGGATCAGTTCACGGTAGACCTGAGCACCAGACTGGTCGACAACATGTTTCTCAATGTCTATTACCAGGAGATATTTTCAGGCAATACCACGTACGGTTCCTTCATGGGCGGATTCAATTACAGATTCTAAATCCATGACAGAGTATCTGTCAGCCGATATTACTCGCTGCGGGAAACCCTTCCGCGGCTATTGATGTTTTATCTTCTGATCTCATTAGCCCATTATCACTTGAGCAAGACCCTAACGAAGAAAGAGATATGGAATCATTATCCGGCAAGACAGTACTGATCACGGGTTCTACCGACGGGTTGGGCAAACTGACAGCGCGCCGCTTCGCCGCCCGAGGCGCATTTGTTCTCCTTCACGGTCGAGATGCATCGAAAGGCAAAACTGTGCTCGACGAGATCTCAAAAGAGACCGGAGACGGGAACCTTGAGTACTACAATGCCGACCTTTCGTCTCTCGACGAGGTCAGGTCGATAGCGAAATCCATATTGTCAAGACACGAGAAACTTGACATTCTAATCAATAACGCCGGGCTTGGCGGCGGACCAAGGGGAAACGCAACAAGAGAGGTCAGCGGTGATGGGTACGAACTAAGATTTGCAGTAAATTACCTTTCACATTTTCTCCTGACATACGCACTACTTCCAATCATAAAAGCCGCGGCGCCTTCGAGAATCATCAACGTCTCTTCGATCGGGCAGCACCCGTTAGACTTCAATGACCTGATGCTTGAAAAGAATTATGACAGCTTCCGCGCGTACCGGCAAAGCAAATTGGCACAGGTCATGTTCACGATAGACCTTGCTAACGAGCTGAGCGGGACCGGTGTTGTTGTAAACTGCCTCCATCCGGCCACGCTAATGAACACGAATATGGTTCACGAATTCTTCGGGAGCACCATGAGTACTGTCGAGAACGGAGCCGATGCGCTCGAGTACGTTGCGACGTCGGCAGAGGCGGCCGGGATCACGGGTGCTTACTTCAATCAAAAGCGGCAGTCCAAAGCAAATGGGCAGGCATATGATACGGTAGCGAGGCGGAAGCTCCGGGAAATCACTCTCAGGCTGACAAAATTAGACGGCCCGAAGGTCATCCAGTGATTGGTAGGTTAAACTACCAGCTCGTAGACCGCCCGATAGCTCGGCCAATTGATCATCTTATTCATTTGTGCCGACTCTTTATTAGCCTTTTGAATTCTAAACTTCTGCCGCCAAAGTTTATCAAAAGGCCAATCTCCAGTTTATATGCTTCGAGATAGTTGATCGCCTGAGCCAGGTGTACATCTTCGAGCTTGGTCACCGCCTTGAGTTCAACCATTACCTTACCCTCGACCATGAAATCCACTCGGCGGATGATGCCCCTTTCTCCGTTGAAAT
>JAJYJD010000072.1 GCA_021789755.1 Bacteroidota bacterium | reverse complement strand
ATGTAGCAACCGCCAACAGTGCCACGAGCACGAATGCCTTAACGTACCTCTGCGCCACAGGCGCATCAGCCTTAAGCTGAAAACGCGTCATTTGAATTACCTCCTTTAGTTTTTCCCCGAATTCAGTCGGGAACTCCTGGATTGTTTTGCACGCCTTCGAAACACAACTCAACGACAAATGTAAGCTTTTGGCGCGCAAATTGAAAACTTATTTGACTACAATCATTTTTTTTGACTCACTGAAGGTGCCCGCCGCGAGTCGGTAGAAATACACGCCGCTCGCCAGGCCCCCCGCGTCAAATGTCACCGAATACGAACCGCGATTCTGTTTGGCACTCACCAGTGTCCTCACTTCCCTCCCGAGTACGTCGTAAACCTTAAGCGTGACCTGACCTGCCACGGGAATCTGATAGCTGATCGTCGTTGTCGGATTGAAGGGGTTCGGGTAATTCTGTGAGAGCATGTATGTCTTCGGGAACAAAGATTCGTTGCCGGTTATTCCCGTCACGGGGGCGGCAAACGGCTTGAAGACGGCATCAAACTCAACGATCGTATCGCGAAGACCCGACGAATAACTTACACTCACGCCGCTGACCCCGACGCCTACGTCGTAATGAGACCATGACGTGTCTCTTGAAAAAGAATACTTATACTCGCACCGGGCGGAGTCCAGCAAAATGCGGCCGCCCGGAGTGCCCGCGAATATTTGGATGCCCGGTTCACCACCCGCTGTGGTTGAGGTTACCGTATCCCTTGAGTTTAAGTAGCCGCAAGTGCCTGCCGCAAACTGCCTGTTTATGTCTTTATACATCCCGTCGTAATTGGGAATAAAGAAACAGGAGGTATCGAACGCAGTAGTTAAAAGTCCAGTATCGGCGCTCGCCTGGATCAGCGATGTCCCGTCGGGCGGAAAGATCGCTGGCCCGTTTTCGGTCCTGGTCTCACTGTTGTAGCTGAAACAGGTGCCCTTCTGCGTGAGACTGTAACCGACCGATTGAAACTCGTACGACACCTGGTAACTTCCATCGACCGTTTCCGACGGCACGGTTTGGAAATCGATGCACAACGGGCTGAAACTGAGAGCTCCGCCCGTTCCGTCGCTCACATCGCAGAGCATGGTCCCGCTCATGGTCTCCTCTTCCACAAGCGTCCCCGTATTCGATCCCCATGAGCTCTGCCCGTAGCTTGCTCCGTTATCCAGGTTGATGATCAGCGCCTTAAACTTGAATTCTGCCTGCCAGTAGATATCGCCACTCCCCGCCCCGACAACCACGTCCGCGGCGTTTGAAACCTGAGTTGTGGTATGAGTGACAAGAGGAAGGCCGAAAACAGACGCGCTCAACTCCTCGACCGCGTCCACATCCCCCGCACTGAAACCCGCGGTGGCAGTGCCGTTGGACCCGGTCGTTACATTACCGGACGTGAAGAATCCGTCACCGGTTCCGTGTACGGAGAGAGCGAGCGTGACGTTCGGGATCGGAGTCCCGTCGTAGTCCGTCAGGGTAATGGTCACTGTGGCCGTCTCATTGGTGTTTAAATGCGACTTGGACAGGGTTAAAGTCAGCTGCGGATCGATGCTCAATGAAGGATCGGCGGCCCTGAGTTTCTTTTGATAATCCTGGATCCTCGTAACGAGAGGCAGAATTTGTCCGACAGCGCTGTTGCATGCGTTGAAAATATCTCCCGGCGAAGCGCTCGGGAAGACTGCCGTGCCGCTGTCGAAGACGGTTTTGGAGAATGAATCTTCTATGTACACAGTCAACCTGTAGCCTCCACCGCTCCCAGTGACCCTGCTTGCCAGCCAGTATTCCATGCGCTCTTCCGATTGGGTTAAAGTGTCGGGAGGCGACATGAATATATCCTGTCCGCTGTCCGCCGCGACGGTGTCGGCAGACTCGTTACCGATGAAAACGATTTTCCGGGTCAGGTTGTCCTGGGATATCAAGTGATAGATATAAAATGAAGCCACAGTCAAAGCGGAATCGGAGCCCGAATCGGGGACTGCGGCGGTTGAATGATCGCAGCCGTAGTAGAACACCACCGGCTTGTAGGAGAAATCGCCGGACTGGCCAAGCGCGGGCGAAGCAAAAAGTGAGAGGAGCAACAAGATGAAGGCGGTCGATACGGCTCGAATAGAACTTTTCATTTTCGTCTCCTCCCAACGGAGATTCTGGTTTCGACGGACGCCTGCCTCAGATGACTTATCACCGTATACATAATCAGATCGGGGTTCCAGCTCCATCGTTCGATTGGCTCACTATTCCAGTTAATTATTTCAAGACCACCATCTTTTCAATCTGTGTGAAACTTCCGGCAGTGAGCCTGCAGAAGTACACGCCGCTCGACAGCCTGCTCCCATCGAACGTCACCGAATAGCTTCCTGCGTTCTGCCTACTGTTTACAAGCGTAGCCACCTCTCTGCCAAGCACATCATAGACTTTCAAAGTGACATTACTTACCGCTGAAAGCTGATAGCTTATGACTGTAGTCGGATTGAACGGGTTCGGATAGTTCTGCGAAAGCGAGAATTCACGCGGGCTCTGACGTGGATTTGACCTTACTCCCGTGAGTTTAAATAGCGGCTCCATGCGAACCATCAGCTGTACCTGGGAGTGTTCGTAAGTGGCGCTCGAAGCGAGACTGTAATCCACTGTATCATGCACCCAATTTGTCACTACGGTTATGCTGCTGGGATTCGCCGGATCGCCGCTGAACAGAAAGGAAATACCGGGCATGGTCTGGTTGAGTACCGCGAGAGTCCCCCCCACTACGTCGGTGGATGCCTCCTGATAGGTACTCTGGGTTTCACAGCTTTGAACGTTCAGTACATTCTCTCTCCTCCAGTCGTAGGAATCCGAGACACCGTTGTATTTTTCTAAAGCCATGACAAGGTAAGAGATCTGCCCGTTGTAATTCAGATATTCGACATCCGGAATGTAGACGGAATCGCCGGTGTTCGAGCCATTCTGAGTACTACCCGAGAGTTCCCACGGATCCGCCGGACAGTTTGAGTCATGACTTATTGAAGATGTTTTGGAGAGAGCATGGTCGAATTTTTTATTGAAGGCAAAGAGGGTTGAATCGACGTTATAGCTGAATCCAGTGCTGTCGATCGTCATGCTGACGATTGCGCTTCCACCGGCAGTCGCGACATCTACTTCATCGCTCTGTCCCCAGGAAGTTCCGGTGGAACTGCTCTCGAGGGTGTCGGTATAGCCCCTCGACTGATACCTGAAGCTAAAATCCAGTTTCCATAGGTTAGAGAGATCCGGTGATCCTACTTTTATGATGCCCGCGCCGCCGTTATTCGCCGAGCTGTGAGTGGCTGATGTTGAATTTGAAAGGCTCGCCTGCACACTTCCAATCGCGTCGCTGTTTCCCGCCTGATATGTCGCAGTTGCCTGGCCCGAGCTGTTCGTTTGAACGCTCTGAGTCGATAATGTTCCGCCGATCGCTCTGATGCTAAGCTGCCGGTTCGCAAGTGGAACGCTGTCGCAATCGAGTACTTTAAATGTCACCGTCGCGGTGCCGCCATGCTGAACAGTGCCGCTCGAGAAGGTCACTTCTATTGTGGGATTGATGCAAATGGAACTGCCCCCATTTCTGAGCTGGACCTGGTAGCTGCGGATTATGTTTACGATGGGACGCAACCCGGCAAGCGCTGATACAGTCGCGGCTGTGAGGGCGCTATCTGAGGTCCCTGAAAAGCCGGCCGTACCACTTGCGACCCGGGTAAGAGTATGCGAATCGTCCATATAGATGGTCAGCTGGTAACTCCCCGTCGTTCCCGTGACCTTGCTACCAATCAGGTAATCAACGCTTCGGTCGGTGGTGGAATCGACCGTGAACACTGTCGGTCTGGTATCCGCTATGATGCCGTTTCCGCTGGTATCGGCCGTGCCGAGATTCATCAGCACGAAGCTCCCGTCGGCGGCATCACCGGAGAGATCGGCCAGGATCCTGGATGAGATTCCGGCCAACGCGGTCGCCGCCGATACGGAATCAATCGTAGCTCCCGACAAATCACAGTCATACAGGCCGACAATCGGAGTCGGCCAGGGGTTCAGGATTTGTGAGTGTAGATCTGAAGCACCGGTCATTAGAATTATTGCGGCCACCGGATATAAATAGCCGAACCTTACGGCACGTAATGTCCACGAAGTAAGCAATTTTGTCAAGGGTGAAACTCCTATCTTCTGTCGACGGAAAATTGCAGTCTGCGCTTATTCGCGCAACTGAACGAATGTACAGTCTGCCGGAAAGGTGATTTAGATCAAATGGTGGGGCTAGACGAGCTTGTTCCTCATGGTCTTCGCCACGAGCTCGGCGCGAGATCTGACGTGAAGTTTCTCATAGATGTTGTGGAGGTGGAATCTGACGGTGTGAACGCTGATGTAGAGTTTGGCGGCGATCGATTTGTATGAGTGGCCGTCAACGAGACACTGCAATACCTCAACTTCTCTCTCGGACAGGGGGGCAGTCAAATCGACGCCGTCGCCACCGTGGAAGTACCGGATGACCTTCCGGGCTATTTCGGGGGACATAGGCGCCCCGCCCCTGTACGCTTCCCTGATGGCGTCGAGTAGCTTTTCCGAGGAAATGTTCTTCAAAATATACCCCACAGCACCGTTTCTGATGGATTGGAAGACCTTTTCCTCGTCACTGTAGACAGTCACCATAAGAACCTCCACCCTTGGGTAGTGCTCCTTGATAGCCTGCACGCATTCGATGCCGGATTTCCCGGGGAGACCAATATCCATGAGTATCACGTCGGGCGTGTTTTCCTCGATGCCCTTCATGATCTCGGCGCAGTTTCGGCAGGTGCCGATACACGCGAAACCTTCCGAATGATTCAGAAGCCAGCACAAGCCGTTTCGGATTTCGTCGTCATCCTCCACGATGGTGACGCGGATAATGTCTTCGTCCGGAGGCAAAGAGGTCATTCGAGAATTTTCCTCGGGTTTATAGTTGTTCGCATTTAAGCCTAAGGCACGGGTTCAAAAAGAGCAACTGAACAAATGTACTGTTATGCACCCAGGGGCATGGTTATCTCTATTGAGGTACCGGTACCTGGTGAAGAGCTGAGTTTGAATTCACCGCCAAGTTTCGCGGCACGTTCGCGCATGTTTACAAGCCCGTGCCCGCCGTGACCCTCAGTTGTCGAGAATCCTGTCCCGTCGTCGGACACCAGGAACCTCAACTCCCTGGAAGTTGCCTTTATTCCCACACGTACATGGCTGCAACCGGAATGCTTGACTGAATTATTCAGGGCCTCCTTGGCTATGAGAAGAAGCGTTCTCATGACCCCGGGGTCCAATCGAAGAATCTCCACTTCTCTGTCGATGTCGACATCGAGGCTTATCCCTTTCGCCTCGCAAATTTCATACGCAAACGACCTGAAGCGCGATATTAGGTCCCCTATCGTAACGTTCTTCGGATCGATGGACCAAATGACGTCGCTCATGGAGTCGACGAGGTCGCGCGCGTTGATCCCAATTTTGCTGACGATACCGCGCGTCGAGAACACTCCTTCGGGGGAGATCTCTGCGGTATCACCGGATTCTCCTACCGTAGAACTCGTAATGGAAGTCTGTCGCAGCGCAACGTCCGCAAGTATCGCAATCCTCGTAAGACCGGATCCGATATCATCGTGAAGATCCGTTGCGATCCTCGCCCGGACTCTCTCTATCTCGAGCAGCCTCCGGACCTTAAACCTGATTGAAAAGTAAATGATGGCGACGAGGGCTATCGCTGAAAAAAGTACGAACCACCATCGCCGCCAAAAAGGGGGGACTATCGCAAAAGGGAGCGTCGCAATATTCCGACTTTCGACCCCCGCCGTGTTGACAGCCTTCACATCAAATCCATATCTCCCCGGTCGGAGCGCGGCATAGGTAACCGGCAACCGACGGGTGAGCAGCCTCCATTCAGGGTCAATCCCTCGCAGCCTGTAACGATATTGCAGCCTCCCCTCATCCCTGAGACTGATTCCGGCAAAATCGAAAGTAAGCGTGTTCTCCGAATACTTAAGAGTGATTCCGGAATCGCCTTCCTCAACTGAGGAATGGAGTGGAACTTTCTTCCCGTTGACCAGCAATCCCGTTATATACACCAGGGGCGGCACGCTCGCCCTGAGGGGATGAGACAGATCCGACAGGAAAATCCCGGAGGAATTGCAGGCCCAAAGGAAATCAGTTTGCCCGCGAGCCGTTGGCTGCCGGGTGATTCCGCATGCATAAACTGGAGTCGCGTCGCCGTATCTCCTCCAGTGCTTTGATCTCCAATCTCCCTTCTCCAATTCCTGCAACCCCAGTTGTGTTCCGAAAAGAATTCCATACTTCGCGTCGTATGAAGTCGCCCATACGCCGTTGCTAAGCAATCCTTCCTTCACGGAGAGCGGGATGAACCTGTGACCCGATTTTACCGCGACTCCTCCATAGCGAGTACCGATCCACAGCTTTCCCGAGTCATCCTCGGCGACCGACCTCACTGAATTATCCGGCAAACCATCCTTAGTTGTATATAGCGTCATTTTGCCCGTACGATTGTCTCTCCTGAGCCTGGCGAGACCGCCAATGTAACCGCCAAACCAAATATCCCCTTTTGAATCCCGGAAGATCGCCCTGATGGAATTGTCAGGCAGCCCGTCTTTTGTGGTATAGATCTTCCCACTCCGCGGACCAGACTTCGTGTCGAATTCAAATACGCCCGCCAAGTCCCTGCTGTACCATGCCAGCCCAGAATTATCTATATAAAGACAAAGGATACTCTTTCCGGGAAGTATACCATTCATCGAGAATGAACTAATCTTTCTGAGGACGAACGAGCCCTCATCCTTCATGGCTATCACGAAATGGTACACGAAACCGTCAAGTGAGGCGAGCCACAACTGATCACCCGACACTACTTGAACAGAGACACATCTCGAATTGACACCCAGGCCGGCATTAGAATGCAAGCGACTCATTAGAGCACCGAAATTTCCGTTCCAGATTTCGAGGAGACCCTTGTCCGTGGCCACCCAGAGGTGGCCTTCCCTGTCAGAGGCGGCTTGTGTATTATCAACTGAGAAGTGGGTATCCTCAGCGGGAAATTCGTACGAGTAATTGTCGGCCAGTTTTGCCAGCCCCCTCGCGGCAGTACCTATCCAGAGGTCGCCTTCACGGTCCCACAACCCCGCTGTCACATCATTCTCAGGCAAGCCGTTTTCTTTTGATATGAACGCGGAAGGATCCCACCGCGCCGATTTGCGGTCGAATACGAATACACCTTCGGGGGTTCCAATCCATAAATTTCCCTCCTGATCGTGAAGCATGAACTTGGGATAGGATTTGGCAACTCCACGGTATACACTGTTGCGGCTGATATCCATCAGGGCACCGTCCGAAAAGAGCGCCCAAATCTCATGTCTGGAATCGACGCACACCCTCGATATGACGGCATGCGAGCCAAGCTTGCCCGTGAGGTCAATTGTCTCGCGGTCGGATAACCTGAAGATCTCCAATCGTCCCTGCGCGTCGAGTATAAGGAGACTATCTCCATCGCACAGGACTTGGCTGTAAGTACCGTGGATAAATCGGCCCGGGATCGGCGAGACGACCCCTTGGTCCACAATGTAAACCCCGTCATCCGAAGCACAATACAGCGTCCCGGATTTGTCCTGAGTAATCGAGTTTACCCTGTTGGACCACTCCGTCCCACCCATCCTAATACTCGTGAATGCCCCGGAATGAAAGCGACTTACTCCACCCCCATTTGTGCCTATCCAGATTATGCCCCTCTCATTTCTATCTTCTATAATGCAATTTACCAGACTCGAGCCAAGGCCGTCGGCCACGGTGTAGTTCGTGAATGTTTCCCCGTCGTAGACACTCAGCCCGTCGCCTGTTCCTACCCATAGGTAGCCGTACGAATCCTGACAGAGTGATGTAATAGCGTTGGAAAGAAGGCCCTCGCGGACAGTATACGATTTGAAATCATATACCTGTGCTGGGGAGATCATAGGGGAGAGCAATAGTAGAAATGGAAGGGACAACAACGCCGTGTATATTCTTAGGACTATCTTGGCCCCTCCCAATGGCAATTTGGTGCACATGCTCTGATCTACTCGGGTTCTCCTCTCAGGAGAAAATAGCCAAAGGCCGACGCAAGAACAAAAGTGAATGTGAGACGATAGTCACATAGAGGCCGGCGGACTTACTCCCCGGGCGAGGAACCGGCTTCCTTGAGGAAACCACCGAAATGAATACCGGCACCGACAAGCGTCTGAGATTGCCCGTGCCGGTATTTGTCCCGAAATAGAAACGACTATTTCACTCGCGCCAGGACACGATGTTGTAACTTCCGGTCGACGGGGACATAGGAGGAGATGTCTTTGTCCTCGCAAAACGCGCATCGTAAGAGTAGTTCTTGGTGTATCCCGCCGTGCCGACCAGGCCGACTGCACCGCGGGTCTTTTGCGCCATTGAGCCAAACAACGTCAAGGTCCCTCTTGATGAGGTTTTGTACATACTATTGAAGAATTTGCCCTGGCGGGCAAAAAGAGAGGCGTCGATTTCCAGGTCTGCCGTCGTTTGCTTTGCAACCGCAATGCTGTTATCCGCGACGAGACCCAATAAGTTAGTGGCATCATCAAGGCTCGTGGGCTTGTTAGTGTACACCGTGTTGCCGTCTATGATAATGTTTCCGGAATTGTGGTTGCCGGTTCCGTTTCCATATGTCATATCGACGTCGGTGGAGACACCTTCCACCTTGCCGTAGGAACTGGAGCTTACTCGCGCCGTGGTCCCGCTGCCCTGTATGGCTACCAATGAAACTCGCCCGTTAACCGAGCCGGACACGTGCAGGTCTCCATCCTGTATAACCACCACACTTCCCAGCCCATTGTAATTCGCATCTCCCAAATTGTTCAGGGCTATATTGGTGGTGCTTGTGGCCGGAGTCCTTCCGACTTGAGTAATTGTCGTTACACCATAGGACGTTGTTACTTTGGATACTGTCGTGTAATACGACATGGATGCGCCTGCAAAAGTCACAAAAACATCATAAGCGTAAGAGCTGCCCTTGTAGGTCGTATCCGTTAACAGCTTGATATTCTGTACCTGCGTATAGTTAGCAAGGGAATTTGGCATCGGTATGATCACTCCCGATTGGTAGCTCGGAGCAATCAGCTTGTTGCCATATGAGTCAGGGAGTTTGTTGGGGCTCACCAATGTTGGCGCGCGCTGCAGCGTGGTTAATCCGCGGCCGGTGCTTACATTATCTTTGAACACCGGGGCACCATCCAGGTACAGCGTGCCGTTAGTATGATATCTTCCATCCAGGGTTTCGCCGGTCGCCCAGTAAATACTGCTGTCTTTGTCCGTGAAGTAAGCCCATTGGTTGAATCTGCCGGGTTGCAAAAGTATCTGGACAGAGTCCCGAATTACGCGTCCCCTGTATCCAGCGTAATTAGAGACAGCTGTGGCAATAACAATATACTCACCGTCCAGAGTGTCCGGCTCAGTGCTCATCGAAAAACTGCCACCTCTAAATGAAACGGAGGGAATGTCGATATTCGTGAGATCGGCGCTGCCCTGGTTCCAGAAAAGCGAGTCGGCTAGAATATTGATCGCACTTATTGCCATGACATGGGCATACGTAGAATCATAGTAGTTGACAAAATTCTCTATCGCCCGGTCACTGTTGCGGTTCCAATACTGGCTTGCAACTCCGAAAATCATGCTGAAGCCGAGGATTACTATCAAAGCTCCTTTACCGACCATATCACACCTCCTACCTTTGCAGTATCATATTTCGTGAGACTAATCTTGTTTGTCGCCAGTAGGAAAAATTCTTGGAGTAAGCCGTGTCGTACGCTGCGGTGGGCTCGATCCTGAGTGTCAGTTCCACTAACTGAGGAACGCTCGCCTGCGGCGCCACCACTATGCTCATGAGGCTGTCTGACACGTCATAGTACTTCATCGAAAACTCAACGACACCAAGATTCGCTTCGACTGCCGGACCGGTGTTTACGCGTCTGCACAGCTGCCTTATACGGGGATTCGGGCCCGGGACCTTAGAACCGAGGTACCATCTCACAGTATCCGTTTTCCCGATATTTCTGAGATCCGCCCGGAACACTATACTGTCCGAATCACCGTACAAAATGAAATATTTCGGATCCTTTATTTGCTTCGGGTCCTGGCAATAACCGATCTTCCTGAAATCCCACTGGATATTCTCAATTATCGACGTCATGTTTTGCTGGACGGTCAGATTCTCCTGCGACTCGAATGTATTCTGCGTCGCCTGTCCGTTCATCCGCACTGCCGCCAGAAGAAGGAACCCTCCGATAAACAACGAACCCACTATGTCGAGAAGTGTAGTACTACCCATTGTTCCTCCTTACCTGAAATACCAATAGCTGTATATAGCCGACATCTTAACCGTATCAAGTGAATCTGCCGTGTTCCAAACCGATACATCCATTCTCTTGAACCAGGTCCGAACGAGAGATGTCCCTTCAAGATTACTCGGAGTTACATAACAAACTGAAGTTTTCACTTTGTAAATACCGGTGCTCATTGGTAAAGTCACCAATCGGTAACCCGGCCCTCCCGGTTGCCCATTGTAGTCGTCGAAATCGTTCGGCAGGGTGTCGTCACCACCTCCATCGTACCCCAGCAAGTTCACCGGCGTGAGCTGGTTAGTGGAACTGAGTGCTATGTACTCGGTGGCTTCGCCGAACGAATTTGCGGTCGAGTCATCAAAGGGAAGGTACTGAGCCTCGTCGATAATAGAAGTCGCAAGCGAAGTCGATTCCAATCCAAAATTGGTCTTGAGCATTACCTCGCTGCTGTCATTAATCCGCCTATTGGTCGTCAGGATAACTGTTCCCAGGAGAACGATCGCCCCAACCGTAAGAAGCATTTGCCCTGTTCCCATTATTCCTCCATCACTTGGCTGTCCTTTAGAGAGTGCAAAATAAGGGGATAATTTGGAGACGGGGAAAGCTGCTGAAATGCCATCTTCCGGGAATTAGCCCGAGAGGCGTGGCCGGGTGTGCAAAAAATAGCGAACCTTTCCCCGGCACGGACGGAGCTTACTTTGAAGACTGCTTGAATCGCACGACACATAGCCCTTTTTTCCACTCCTTTTAGCCCGGACGCCCTTCGCTCGATGAAAATATATCCACCGCAAAAATCGAATGCAACCGACTGAAACGCGGCTGTGTTGCGCATCAAACGACATGTCTAATGGAGGAACATGGGACCTGAGCTCATTCTAAGGAACAAAGTCTGGAAGGACGTCCTGCCGCAAAGCTGTACAGCCGGGTCGGTTCAAAGAACGCGATGATTGTCATGGACACTCTCTGCATTCTAACTGCAGCGCTTCAGCGTCCTGCCGTCTGTTCGGTCTTCACAAACTCTTTCGGATTGTAGCCCTGCGCAGCGAGGATCCCGTCTATCACATTTAGATCATCAGACGAGAGCGCCGGAGTTCGGCTCAGTATCCAACCGTATTTCCTTGAAGGCGTACCGACAACTGCGTACCTGTAATCCCTATCGAGACCGATGATCCAGTAGTCACCCCAGAACAAGCGGAGGCCGAGGATATTCACGAAGCTGACCTCGAGCTTCGAGTTTGTCTTGAGATCGACGACCCTGGCAATACCGTTCGCGACACTCTCGCTCCCATCGCTCTCTGTGCACCGGTTGGTCACATCAATATCGCCGTCGTCTCTCAACCGGTATGTGGCGGTCGTGTTCATTGCACACTTCCGTTGAAATGTGTTCGGTATTTTGCCGATCTCATACCATACGCCTGCGTACATTTTCAGATCGACAAAATTAACCGGGACCGGCTCACTGTTGTTCAAACTCTGCTCCTTTCCTGTCATCTGAACTGCTGCGTTCGCAATCAATAAAATAGATCCTAATAATATAATGCGTCGCATCCTGAACACCCTCCCGATCATTTTTGAAGATTCCAGGCTGTCACCGTAATCTGTTCCCGAGTCACATCGTACCGGAAAAATTCAATTCCGAAGACGCCGAGTATCAGCAGCCATGACACCGAGCACATGGATTGAGACGCGCACCATCAGAACACCGGCACCTTCTCCGTCACTACCATCGATTTTTCTATGTGAGTTGTTTTGGAAATAAGATTCACAGAATCTCCGCCGATCATAACTTCCAGTTCACCTGCTTCCACGACACGTTCCATCTTTGCATTTATGAAGGAGATGTCGGATGGAGTGAGTATGAAGGAGATGGTCGTTGTCTCACCGGGTGCGAGCTCCACCCTTTTGAAACCTGCCAGCTGTTGGACCGGCCTCGTAACTGAAGCACATTTCTGTCTGATATAGAGCTGGACGGCCTCGGATCCGCTTCTCTTGCCCGTGTTGCTCACATCGACTGTAACAAGGAACTGGTCTTTCACAACCGGATCAGGAGCCACGTTGAAGTCGGAGAATACGAAACTCGTGTAGCTCAATCCCCACCCGAAGGGAAAGAGGGGCGTCCAGGGAATGTCTATATATTTCGAGGTGAAATGCTCCGCTGTAGGAGGCCGGCCGGTATTCATGTGATCATAGTAGATCGGTACCTGACCGACGGTTCTCGGAAATGTTACCGGCAGCTTGCCGCTCGGGTTGTAATCTCCGAACATGACGTCCGCAATCGCATTTCCCGCCTCGGTACCGAGGAACCACGTTTCAAGAATTGCCGGAACGTGATCTGCCGACGATTGAATCGAAAGCGGCCGTCCGTTCATGAGCACTTCCACCACGGGCTTCCCGAGCCCGACAAGTTTCATCGCCAGACGCTGTTGAACACCGGGCAGATCAAGCGAAGACCTTGACTCGGCCTCGCCGCTCATTTCACCTCTCTCGCCTACCGCGAGAACAACAACGTCGGCATTCCTGGCTGCGGCAAGCGCATCCGAAAAACCGGCAGTGGACGTGTCGTTGACGCCGCATCCCTCTGCATAG
Organism: Bacteroidota bacterium; assembly: GCA_021789755.1. GTDB lineage: Bacteria > Bacteroidota > Ignavibacteria > Kryptoniales > JAKASW01 > JAKASW01. The sequence continues at coordinate 917 of JAJYJD010000072.1, read as the reverse complement.
AAGATCCTGGTAGACGGCGAAACCTTAGCCTTGATTCCGCTCAGCAGCGTTACCACTGGATCCGCTCTTCCGACACAATGCCATGGGCCGAGCATATCCTCTTTGCTATCGGCAAGCGGCCCTATTACTGCGATCGATTTTACGTCCCTTTCGAGCGGGAGCACATTTCCCTCGTTCTTCAGCAGGACAATCGATTCACGAGCCTCTTCCCTGGCCGCATTCTTGTACTCGGGAAGCATGAGACTTGTTTTCGAATTTTCGATGTCGGTGTAAGGATGTTCAAAAAGTCCGAGTTCGAACTTTATCGTAAGTATCCTGCGAACCGCATCGTCGACCAGCTGCACAGGCACCTTTCCCTGCTCCACGAGCTTTGCAAGACGGGTGTGAAACGGCCCGACCATATCCATGTCCACACCCGCGGTGACCGCTTTCAGAGTCGCCTCGGAAGAATCGCATGCGACTCCATGGTTGATGAGCTCGGCGACGGCATCCCAGTCGCTGACGACGAAACCCTTGAATGCCCACTCGCCCTTAAGTATCTCCCTCAGAGTAAACGGGTTGGCGGTGGCGGGAACGCCGTCCAGGTCGTCAAAAGCACTCATTACCGTACCGGCTCCCGCATCGACAGCAGCTTTGAAAGGAGGAAGATAGATCTCGCGCAGCGTCCGCTCTGAAACCTCGGCGGTATTGTAATCGCGTCCCCCTTCGGCAGCGCCGTATGCGACAAAATGTTTTGCGCACGCGACTAGATCGCTCTCGGGACTCAATTCGGGTCCCTGGTACCCTTCAACCTGCGCTTTTGCCATCGCCATACCCAGGAACGGATCCTCTCCCGCTCCTTCCGCGATCCTGCCCCATCTCGGATCGCGCGCAATATCGACCATCGGCGCAAACGTCCACCTGATTCCCTGTGAATA
>JAJYJD010000366.1 GCA_021789755.1 Bacteroidota bacterium | reverse complement strand
TATGCGTTAGCGCTATGATCGCTTCGGGCACGAGGGTGTGCGGCAGGGTGCTGATTTCCACGACTGGAGCAACACGAACCCGAACGACATCTTCAGCGTCTTCAACGACATCTTCGGTGGCGGGTTCGGCGGATCGATATTCGACGATTTCTTCGGCGGGGGAGCACGCACGCGCTCGCGAGCCGGCAGCGCAATGGGCGAGCGAGGCAGCGATCTAAAAATCTCGGTCAAGCTCGCTCTCGAGGAAGTCGCCGGCGGAGTCGAGAAGAAAGTCAAGATCAAACGACAGGAAAAATGCCAGACCTGCGGCGGCACGGGGTCAAAGTCCGGTTCTGCAGTTACAACCTGTCCGACATGCGGCGGAAGCGGCGAGCTGAGAAGGGCGACCAGGACGATGTTCGGACAATTCGTCAACATCGTACAATGCACGACTTGCGGCGGATCCGGGAAAGTAATAAAGGAGCCCTGCCCTGCCTGCGGAGGAGCCGGCCGTGTGAACGGCGAGTCGACGATTAAAGTGAAGATCCCGGCAGGGGTTGCCGAAGGCAATTATCTGACCCTGCGCGGCGAAGGAAATGCCGGAAGGCGCGGCGGCCCCAATGGAGATCTTATAGTCGTTATCGAGGAGGCACCGCATCATCATTTCAAGCGCGATGGCGACGACATCATCTACGAGCTCGACCTGAGCTTCCCTGAAGCCGCGCTCGGCAGCGAAGTGGAAGTACCCACTCTCAATGGCAGAGCCAAGCTGAAGATCGAGCCCGGTATTCAATCCGGCAAGATCCTGCGGATGCGCGACAAAGGCCTTCCTCACCTCAATGGGTACGGTAAGGGCGACCAGCTCGTCACAATCAACATCTTCACACCTACCAAGCTCAGCAGCAAGGAAAAAGATTTGCTGAAGGAGCTCGACCGTTCTTCAAACATCAAACCGCCTTCCCGCAACGGCGCCTCATCCGACTGATTTTCCACTGCCCGAAATAAATAACCGCTTCAGGTTGAATATTCCAGCTACTTTCCTAATATTTCATTAGGCGGATGACATCAAATGTTGGCTAAATTTACCCGAAAAATTCAGGAAAAGCTCGGCCTGACGAAAAGCGAGACCGGGATTATTCTCTTCCTCAGCTTCGGACTCCTTCTCGGTGGAAGCGTGAAAATTTTCCACCTCGACAAAGCCACTCAGAAGTACGACTTCGCCGAGTCCGATGCCTTTTTCGCGGCGGCTTCATCTAAAATCGATTCTATCCTCGCGTACGAGGAGGACTCACTCGACAATTCCGCGAGCCGAACGGTCGGAGCGAAAAAGACACTCGATGCACCGGTCAACATCAATGCCGCAACTGTCGACGAGCTCACCGCACTTCCGGGAGTCGGGAAAGTCACTGCCCAGAAGATAGTCGATTATCGCACCTCCTACGGGAAATTCAGCACCGTCGACGACCTGATGAAGGTCAAGGGGATCGGGAAAAAGAAATTCGAGAAATTAAAACCGTACGTCAGGACCGAGTGAATGAAACAGTCTAGAATTGTTCTTGGAATTGAAGTGGGCAAGGACTTTCTCCGAATGGCGGAAGTAGAGCATCGGGACGACGGTTTTTTCCTCTCAAACGTGGCGGAGAGAAAACTGGACGCCTTGCAGCTGGACGATCTGGTTCGCACAATTTCCCAGCTGGTCAACGAGGAATCTATAAGGAGCAGGATAGCATCGGTTGCGATCGACAGCACCATGCTGGCCCGCGACACGATTGAAACCGATTCCGACCTTGCGCCGGATGAAGTATCGAAGTTCCTCCGGAGCGAGATCGACTTTCACAACAAGTTCACCGGCCAGACTTTTATTCCTGCTTATGAAATAACCAAAGCCCAGGTCGACCCCTATAAAGAGGTTTTCTACGCCGCAATGGACAAACAGCTTCTCGTCACTCTGAGAGACGCATGTACTCGATGCGGGCTTGAACTTCAGTTCGTGGACCTGGACCATTCCTGCAGCGAGCTCGCAGTTAACAAGCTTGAACGCGGGGTCAAGAACTATATGCTCGCCACCGTCAAGCCGGATCATATCGAGGCCAGTTTCTGCAAAGATGGAGAACGGGTCTTCTACAGGTATGCGCTTTACACAGGCGAGCCTTTCTCTTTCATCACTAAACTATCTCAGAACCTGGAGACCCTGGCAAAGGCGGACGCCGACAGGGTATTTATAACAGGCGTCGCCGCCGACGACATTCTTGTCGGACTGCTGCAGAAGAGCATCGATGACAGATACGAGCTCCTGAACCCGTTGAAGACTTTGCAGCTCTCTGCCGTCGCATCCGGAAACAAGGACCTTGAAACCCGGCCTCACCATTACTCCCACGTTGTCGGCGCCGCACTGAAGTAGAGACATGAGGATAACCGGCGGCACATTGAGAAGCAGGAAACTGCTTTCGATCGAATCCACGAAGCTAAGGCCTGCGACAGACCGACTTCGGGTAACGATGTTCGATATACTGAGGAACATCCTGGACATCGATGGAGCGACCGCGTTGGATCTCTATGCGGGCACAGGGAGTGTCGGTTTCGAAACCATCAGCCGTGGCGCGAAGCGTGTGGTCTTCGTGGAATCCGATAGACTTATTGCGGCCGTGATCCGCCGCAACGCAGAGTCCCTGGGTGTCCTCGAGCGTTGTGATATCCACCTCGCCGCCGCGGAGCGATACGTAGAAACTGCCCGGGAGAAATTTGACATCGCCTATGTGGATCCACCCTATGCGTTAAATGACCGGACTCATGAAATTATAGATCGGATGCTGCAAAGGCAGCT
>JAJYJD010000071.1 GCA_021789755.1 Bacteroidota bacterium | reverse complement strand
GTCGCAGTTGCCATTTCGCTCGCGGTCGTCTACTTCAAATCACACGAGCAGGAAACCGAGATAAACGAAGTGATAAACGAGATGAATCACATCTCCGCAACGGCTCAGGGCTGGTATAGAAAACCTCTGTCGATGGCCGGCGGGGCAGGGTCTTTTACCGGGTTCACTCTGAAAACAATTTCTGAACCTGACTCCACAGACCTTGCCAGTTATCAGGTCGTTTCCGCGAGCGGGCAGCTGCTTCAACTGAAAGCCGTAGGAAATCTGAACTTCACCGTGAGCGTGGATGTATATTCGGACTCAATTGGAGCATATAAAGTTGTGAGATGACGAATACAATAATCGAGCCGTTCAAGATCAAGTCGGTCGAACCTATCAGCTTCACTACCCGTGAGTATCGCCAGAAAGCTCTTAGGGAAGCCCATTACAATTTATTCCTGCTCCGAGCCGATGATGTCCTGATAGATCTTCTGACTGATTCGGGAACCGCAGCCATGAGCTCGAGACAATGGGCGGCGATCATGGATGGGGATGAGTCCTATGCCGGTTCTCGAAGTTTCTTCAAGTTCGAGAAGGTCGTTAAAGATCTTACCCGGTTCAACTTCGTTATCCCGACTCACCAGGGAAGAGCTGCCGAGAAAATACTCTTTACCGTCGTGGGCGGACGGGGGAAGGTGATACCAAGCAACACGCACTTCGATACGACTCGTGCCAACGTGGAGTTTTCCGGTGCCGCTGCAGTAGACCTTCCCGTCCCATCCGCTCTCGAGACGGATAAACGGTCCGACTTCAAAGGCGATATCGATCTTAACCGACTCAAGGATCTCATCAGGAAAGTCGGGGCCGCAAATATCCCTTTGTGCATACTGACGGTTACGAACAATTCGGTCGGAGGGCAACCGGTAAGCATGCGCAACATACGGGAGACCAGTGCCCTCCTCAACAAACATGGTATTCCACTTTTCCTTGACGCGTGCCGCTTCGCGGAGAACGCATTCTTCATCAAATTGCGGGAGCCTGGATACAAGGATAAATCCGTTCATGACATCGCGCAAGAGATGTTCAGCTACGCGGACGGCTGCACAATGAGTGCCAAGAAAGACGCACTGGTTAACATAGGAGGTTTCCTGGCACTCAATGATGCTGCGATCGCGGAGAAATCGAGGAGCCTTCTCATCATGACGGAAGGATTCCCGACCTACGGAGGGCTGGCAGGCCGCGACCTTGACGCAATGGCTCAGGGTCTCGAAGAAGTACTCGACGAGGATTATTTGAAATATCGCATCAGGTCCGTAGAGTACTTCGGCGACAAGCTGGAAAAGGCGGGTGTACCGGTTCTCGTGCCGACGGGAGGACACGCAGTATTTCTCGACGCGAAACGTTTTCTGCCGCATGTCCCGGCGCACCAGTATCCCGGACAGGCCATAGCGGTCGAAGTGTATCTCGAAGGAGGAATTCGCAGCGTTGAAATCGGCTCCGTCATGTTTGGAAGGGAGACCGATGGCGAGTTTGTCGGCGCCGGTCTTGAGCTTGTGCGTCTTGCGATCCCGAGAAGAGTCTATACCCAGAGCCACATCGATTACGCAGCCGAAGCAATTATCGAGGTGTTTAAACGGAGAGAGAGAATTCCCGGATACAGGATCACTTACGAACCGCCGTATCTCAGACATTTCACGGCCCATTTCGAACCCGTCGTGAAAGAAACGACTCCCGGTTAGACATGCGCCGGTTCAACCTGAATTATGAAGCGGGAGAGGTAGCCCCCTATTGAGCAAATGTCAGGTCTGCAATTCGGAAAATCTTGAATTTGCCATCCGGTGTGCATCGTGCGGCAGCAATCTCCAGGACAGCGTAAAGTCGCTGGACCTCTTTTCAACCATCTACAACGTCTGGCGATTCCCGGACTCGACGCTGCGCAAAATTGTGCTTGCTACTCACAGGAACTACTCGGTCTTATTGGCCGCACTCGAGGGCATTGGGCTTAGTTTTCTAATGTTATATATAGTAAAGGCGGCCGATATTTATTCACTCCAGTTCCCCCGGCTCCTGCTCGCAGGCGCCGTGCTCGGGCTGGTAATCTTCCTGCCCGGGATTTATCTTTTCTGTGCACTCAGCTATGTAGCAGTAAGAGTGCGGAGAACAGGCGCCAGGTTTAAAGGGTTCGCATCAGGCATGATCTATTCGCTCCATCCTATGGCTGTCTGGAGTGTAATGTTGGTCCCGCTGGAGGTGGCGGTGTTCGGGAGCTATCTCTTTTCAAACAATCCGCCTCCGCAGGTCATTAATCCGGTTTCATTCTACTTTCTCGCATTTCTTCATGTCGTTTTTGCGGCAGCGGCTTTGTTGTTGGTTGTGAGGCTGACCAGGGTCCTGTTCGGAGTCAGGGTGATTGCGGTACTAGGATTGGCTGTCCTTTTCTCGGCTGTCTTTGTCTTTGCGTCCGAAATCGCGAAACAAATTCTACTGAACAAATAACGTCGTTGCGTCTTCGAAATTGAAAGGGAGCTTGAGTGTAAAATGGAATATTTGAACTCAATAGCCAATATAAAGAACGGTCTGATAGTATCGTGCCAGTTTGAGCCGGATGATCCCTTCAACAACGCTGAATACGTCTCGCTGTTCGCCCTGTCTGCCCAGATGGGGGGAGCCTCCGGCATCCGTACCGAAGGAAAAGAAAATATCCGGGCTACAAAGACAAAGGTTCAGCTTCCGGTCATCGGCCTGATACAGTCTGCGTATTCCGATGGGTCGGTTCTCATAACCCCGGATTTCAAGGACGTAGAGGAAGTAATTGAGGCAGGCGCAGATATCGTCGCGCTGGATGTCACCGAGCGAATCCGCCCGAACGGACTGACCGGGTTTGAATTTCTAAAACGGGTTAGAGTAGACCATCCTGGCACGCTACTCATGGCGGATGTGTCCACTTTTGAAGAGGGAGTTCAGGCTGCAGAGCTCGGCGCCGACCTTGTTTCCACTACCCTATCTGGTTACACGCCTGCTACTCTGCAAAAGGGCGCAGAAGGCGTCGACTTCGACCTGCTCGAACGGCTTGCCGACTCTCTCGTGGTGCCTGTGGTGGCCGAAGGGAGAATCCTGGTGCCTGATGAGGCATCCCATGCGTTTGAACTCGGAGCCTACTCTGTCGTGGTCGGTGCTGCCATCACGAGGCCTAAGGTCATTACTCAGATGTTTGTCCACGAGATTCAAATAAGAACAAGAAAGAATGACAAGGAAAATTAAGGTAATACAGTTCGGGCTTGGACAGATCGGTATTAACATAGCCAGAGCAATTCTTAAGCATAATGACCGGTTTGAGCTGGTAGGCTGCATCGACATTACTCCCGACAAACTCCACAAGGATATCGGTGAGTTCGTAGATCCCAAAAACATTTACAACCTCGAAGTGGTCGATTCTGTGGGTGCTCTCAGGAAGAAGAAGGCGGACGTCGTGATCCATTCGGCCGTATCTTTTCTCCCGGAAGCCGGAGAGCATGTGGCCGTGCTGATGGAGCGGGGCTACAACGTGATCACTACTGCAGAAGAACTGTTCTTCCTGCGGCGACGGGACCCCAAACTGTTCAAGAAGCTCGATGGTATTGCAAAGCGCAAACGTGTACGGCTTCTGGCAACGGGCGTCAATCCGGGATTCGTCATGGACAGTCTGGTACTCATGCTCACGGCGCCTTGTGTATCGATTGCCAATATAAGGGCCGAGAGGATGGTGAATTTAAGCCGCCGCCGCCTCGCGCTTCAAAGAAAACTCGGAGTCGGTCTGACACCCGAGGAGTTCCTTGAGAGAGTCGAGACGGGCAGGTTCGGCCCGATCGGACTGACCGATTCAGCTGAATTTGTGGCACACCACCTTGACTTAAAGTACGACGACATACGTTCCAATCTGCAGCCCGTTGTCGCCGACCACGATTACCGCGGCGATGATATTTTTGTCGCGATGAACCATGTAGTCGGCGTCCGACACGAAGTAATCGTCGAGAAAGGCGGACGAGAACTATTGTCCTTCAGGCTGACAATGAGAATCGATGCTACTATTGAATACGACGCCGTCTTCATCGACGGGGAGCCTCCCGTAAGCGTCGTTATCAACAATGGAATTATGGGCGACGTGGCTTCCGTCGGGATGGTTCTTAACGAAGTCGGCGCTCTGCTTGACTCTGAACCGGGTTACCACGATATGGCAGACGTTAAGATCCCTCACTTCGCTATGGACAATATCTCGTGACTCACTCACGTTACACCTATTACTTCATCTTCATGTCGCTTTACAGCGTCGTCGTATCGATCTGGCTGCATGCATTCTCGAGCGAGGCCGCAGGAACCGTCGCGTTTCTCTGCTTCAGCGCAGTGATCGTTTCCGCTTTGATTATCAGCTGGGCTGCCGAAGCAGCGGAGTTCAGCATAAGCCAGGGACTGGCGGTCGCGATAGTAGCCCTCCTGCAGGTCGTGCCCGAGTTCATGGTCGAAGCCGTGATCGCCTGGCGCAAGGACATCGATCTCATGATGGCAAACTTTACCGGATCGAACCGCCTTCTTATGGGTGTCGGGTGGCCGCTCATATTCATCACATCCGACGTCTACTCGAGAATCAGGAACGGAAAGAAAATCGATTTTATACGGCTGCGGCCCGAGAATATTGTGGAGGTTCTCGCGCTTTTCGTTTCCTCGCTTTATTTCATCGTTGTGCTTCTTAAACGGGACCTGCAGATCTACGACGGCGTATTCCTGGGGGCCGTATTCCTGTTTTACATGTACATCCTCCGAGTCTTACCGGAAGAGGAGGAGGAGAAGAAGGAAGACCTGCTCGCAATGCCGCGCGCGCTCGTCTCGGTCGAGAATGAGAAGAAAAGAGGTCTCATCCTGGTGGGACTGTTCATTGTCGGGGGCGCAACGATGTGGGCTGTCGCCAATCCTTTTCTCGACAGCATGAACCAAGTCTCGGTGGCACTTGGCATAAGTGCGTTCGTGTTTGTGCAATGGGTGGCGCCCTTCCTGTCGGAATTTCCGGAGAAGGTTACGGCGTTCTACTGGGCGCGGACGATCCGCCTTGCACCGATGGCTCTCTTGAATATGATCAGCAGCAAGGTCAATCAGTGGACTCTTTTGGTTTCTATGATACCGATCGTCTATTCGTTTTCTATGGGGAGGATTTCCACGATCCCGCTCGATATTCACCACCGTGAAGAAATACTTCTCTCGATGATGATGACTTTCTACGGATGTGCGACGCTGGCAAAGCTGAAATTCACACGCGGCGACGCCATTGTGCTCTTCGTCCTGTGGCTCGCACAATTCCTGTATCCGGTTCATTTCTCTTTCATGCCGGAGCTTCCGATTGTTGGAAACAACTCGCGATTGATAGTCTCTGTCCTGTTCGGCGTTCTGGCTGTGTATGAGATAGTGAGGCACAGGAAGGAGCTCAGGCTGCGATTAGGCATAACGGAGACCCTTCGCCTCATGAAAGTGCACAGGGAGGCGGCGGAGTAGCGGCATGAGACCGGCGGGAGAGAGGTTGGTAAAGTTCATAGTCAACCCGGTATCGGGCAACGGCAGGACCGGACGCTTAGTCCCGCGCCTGGTCGGTTTGGCCAGAAGATTAGGTCTCGATTTCGATCTCCAGCTGACGCAGGCGCCCCAACATGCCACTGAGCTCGCCAGCGAACATTCTTCAGAGTTCGACGTGGTAGTCGCGGTCGGCGGTGACGGTACGGTAAATGAAGTTGCAGCCGGCGCGGTGAAATCAAAAGCCGTGATGGGCGTTATCCCTACCGGAACAGGGAACGACTTCGCGAGGGCATTGGGAAGACTGAAAGGTCTCCAGGACTACGTTCACAGGATCGTTTCCGGGAAAGTGAGGGTGATCGACGCGGGGGTCCTGAAGTTCAACAACCGCGACTTGCTTTTTGTGAACGGGGTGGGTGTCGGATTCGATGCCGAAGTAGCCAGGGAAAGCCTGAACATCCACAGGCTCGGAGGCATTTCGAGGTATCTTTACGCAGTCATGAAGACTCTCCCGAAGTACGTGTCGCCTGACATGAGAATTGAGCTCGACGAAAAGATAATCGAGGGGAAAAGATTCCTTGTTGCGATCGGAAACGGTATCTCTGCCGGCGGCGGATTTTTGCTGACCCCCGGCGCCAGCCTCGATGATGGACTACTCGATGCCTGTCTCGTCTCGGATCTCCCAATAAGGAGAGTCCTTCAGGTAATTCCAAGCGTCCTTAAAGGGCAGCACGGCAAACATCCTGAAGTGACGATGGAAAAGGCCAGGAAGATCCGCATAAAATCGGACAGACCGGTCTCTATACACAGAGACGGTGAGGTGCCGACGGACAAAGTGGATGACATCGAAATGCGGATCGAACCGGGATGCCTCAACATCCTGGTCTGACCCGCCGGCACTATAGGCTTTATTTCAATTTTCCTTCATCGAACGCGAAATCCTGGAACGAGAGCCATATGTTTTTGTGTTAAGAAAACTGTATGGCCTCAACGAGACGGCAATTTTTGAATCGCGTATTCGCCGCAGGAGCGGCACTGCTCACAGGGTACCTTGTTTATCCGGTAATCAGGTTTCTCACTCCGCCGCCGCTGGCACTCGGCGAGGTCAGGAAAGTCCTCGTCGCTACGACGGATGAAATGAAACTCAACTCGGCGAAATTCTTCAAGTTTCTCGACAGACCCGCAGTGCTCGTTCGTCTTCCTGACGGAAACTACAAGGCCCTCTCCGCAAAATGTACTCATTTGGGTTGCACCGTCCAGTTCGAACCGTCGGGCGACTTTTTCCTGTGTGAGTGTCACGGGAGCGAATTCAATATCAACGGCGGCGTTTTAAGAGGGCCCGCGACGCTGCCGCTTCCGCAGTACATTGTTACAATTTCGGGCGACAATATTTTCGTCTCCGTCAAAGGTCAGGTTGCTTGAGGGCAATGTCGCGCAGACTCCTCTCATTTATCGAAGACCGAATCGAACTGGCTCCGCTCAAAAGTTGGGTGGCTCACAAGAATGTCCCGCAACATAAGCATTCCTTCTGGTATTACTTCGGCGGCCTTGCACTTTTCATCCTGACAGTCCAGCTGATCACCGGGATTCTGCTCGCCTTCTATTATTCTCCCAATCCCGTGAATGCGAATGAATCGGTCCGCTACATCATGGAGAAAGTTCATTACGGGTGGCTTATCAGGTCCATCCACTTCTGGGGTGCCAATTTTTTGATCGCGGTCGTCCTTGTTCACATGTTCTCCGCCTATTTCATGAAAGCTTACCGGAAGCCGCGTGAAATAATGTGGATTGTCGGAGTGCTGCTGCTGGGCATCGTCCTTGCGTTCGCGTTCACCGGATATCTGCTGCCGTGGACGACGCTTTCTTATTTCGCCACAAAAGTGGGCGTAAATATGCCGACGATCATCCCGGGCATCGGAAATTTCGTCTCCCGCATTATGCAGGGTGGGGAAGACGTGGGTGCAGCCACACTGACAAGAATGTTTACCCTTCATACGGTCATTCTACCGATGCTGGCATTGGTTCTTGTCACCTTTCATGTGCTTTTGAGCCAGGTCTTCGGATCGAGCGTCCCGCTCTCGCAAGCCGGCTGCGATAACGAGACAAAGTTCTTCCCGAATTTTCTGTTGCGGGATGCGGCGGTCTGGGCCGGCTGCTTCGCCGTCATTCTGGCCTTCGTTACCGTTTTTCCCGCCAACCTCTCGGCGAAGGTCAATCCCGTCATGCCAGCGCCCGCCGGCATCAAGCCGGAATGGTATTTCCTGTTTGTCTTTCAGACGCTCAGAACGTTTCCGGAAATGGCGGGAATGGGCGCGCTTACGCTCGGCGGAATGATATGGATGCTGGTGCCGTTTCTCGATCGGAAGTCATCCCGCGGCGAGAAGAGTACCTTCTTCACCCTGTTCGGAGTAGCTGTCATAGCCTACACGATTGTCATGACAGTATTGGCATACTTAACTACTGAGGTCCATTGATGCTCGCCGAGACTATTCAGGCTGTCGATACTCTGTCGAGGGCTATTCCTTCTTTTTCCGACAGATTTAATTTCATCCTTCCGCTTGTAGTCCTTCTCATAATCCTCATGTTCTTTCTCCTGGTAAAATCCTATTCTTCCGGTCACGAGACGTCAGATCGGAAAAATGCCGATCCATCCAGGAAGACTATCAATTGACGGGTCCAGTTCCCCGCTCCTTGCTCCCACACAGGATCGGACAGCAGGGCAGCTGAATCCTTGAAAATTCTTCGATCCGGCTCTATATTTCATGAAGCAAATGAAAGAGCAATGCATCCGTCTTAGTAACGCAACTTTCTACGCGTACCATGGTGTCCTGACGAATGAGCAGGCATCGGGCGGGAAATTCGAAGTGGATGTCGACATGTACGGCGATTTCTCGAACGCTTGCGAGAGCGATCATCTCAAAGACACCGTTGACTACCAAAAAGTTTACCGGTCTATAAAGGAACTCGTGGTCGAGAACAGGTTCTATCTCATCGAATCACTCGGCTCCAGGATAGTGAGCAAGCTGCTGGATGAGTTCTCGCTGTTGAACAGGGTAGTCGTGAGGGTCCGCAAACACACGCCGCAGGTCGGCGGTGTGGTCGACTTCGTCGAATTCGAGACTGAGAAAACACGGGCAGGGAAGAATTCAATTGGAAGAGGCTGAATCCTATCTGTCGCTAGGGTCGAACCTGGGTGACAGGCTGGGATACTTGAAAGAGGGAGTTAAATCTGTTTCGGAGATTCCCGGCGTCACGCTCCGGAGAATTTCATCCGTGTACGAAACAGAACCTGTGGGTTTCGCGGGGCAACCGGATTTCCTGAATATTGCCGCGGAGATAAAGACATCCTTGCAGCCCGGAGAACTTTTGAAGGCCTTGAAAGAAATCGAGAAGAAAGTGGGACGGGTCCACAGAGAACGCTGGAGAGAGCGTGAAATCGATATAGACATAATTTTTTATGACGGTCTGCGGATGACTTCTGAGGACCTCACCATCCCGCACCGGAGTGCTCACCTCAGAAGATTTGTACTGGAACCGCTGTCTGAAATAGCGGGAAGTTTCGAGCACCCCACGCTTCACAGAACGGTACGGCAGCTGCTCGAATCGTGCGCGGACACGTCCGCTGTTCGCCGCCTCCTTGAGTCAGCCCACATGACAAGTTGACGATGGACTCAGACGGTTTCACCACAGACCTGAAGCATATCGCGATCGAAGGAGTGATCGGCGCCGGGAAAACAAGCCTTACGTTGAAACTTGCGAAGCTCCTGAAGGGACGTGCGGTGCTTGAGCGATTCGAGGAAAACCCCTTCCTTGAAAAGTTCTACGACGACATCGAGCATTACGCCTTCCAGACACAGATGTTTTTCCTCCTGAGCAGGTACAAGCAGCAGCAGGAACTTGCGCAGATCGACCTGTTTGAACAGGTAATCGTGAGCGACTACATGTTCGAAAAAGACAAGATCTTCGCTTATCTTAACCTGCAGGACGATGAACTGAGGCTTTACGAGGCGCTCGTCGGCCTGCTTGAAAAGAACATCCCGAAGCCGGACCTGGTCGTCTATTTACAGTGTAACATCGATCGCCTCTTGGGAAACATAAAGAAGCGCGGCCGGAAATTCGAAAGAAGCATGTCGAAGGACTACATACAGAGCCTCAACGAGGCATACAATTACTTCTTCTTCAGGTACAAATCCTCGCCTCTCCTTATCGTCAACGCCGACCAGATTGATTTTGTAAACAACGAGAAGGATTTTGATAAACTTGCCGCTGAGATACTGAGACCGCGGAAGTTGGCCGAATATTACAACCCCATATTGAAATGATGATAGAAGCGCTAATCTGGATATTCTTCATCTATGCCGTCTTCCGATTTATTCGTTCGGCAATCCAGAACGCTGTCCGGCGTGGCATAAAGGATTATGAAACCCGGAAGGAAAAGGAATCCCGCAGCCGGAACGAAGTGAAAATTGACCGGAAGAAGATCGAGGATGCCAAGTATGAAGATATCAATTAGGGATCTTCTCCCGTGATCGGCGGTGCCGGCAGCAGGGACGGCTACGGAAAAAGGATCGAACGATTAACAAAACGGGCCGCCAGATCTTTCCTGGCGAGCCTGTCTCAACGGAAGAGGCGCGGGCCTGTTCCCGCGATCAACACGGCCTCGGTGAAGAAACTTATCCTGATCCGGCAGCACAACCAGTTCGGAGATGTGCTCTGCACGGTCCCCCTATTGAGATCGCTTCATACGAAGTACAAGCCAGAGGAGCTTGCCGTCGTCGTATCGCCTCAGAACAAGGACGCGCTAGAAGGTTGTCCGTATATCACCAGACTCATCGAATACGATAAACTCACTTTCTACAGGAAACCTTCGCTCTTCTTGAAATTCGCGAAAGAGCTGAGAAGAGGTTACGACGTTCTGATTGTGCCGTCCAATGTCTCGTTATCTCTGACAAACGACATAATGGCGTTTTTTGTCAAAGCTAAGATGAAATTCGGACCGGCATCACTCGAAAGCAAGTCCAACCGGACGAGTTCAGTATATGACTTTGCCGTGGATCTCAGTTGGGGTGAAAGACCCGTTCACCAGTCTTTTCGAAATATGAAGGTAGCATCGCCGCTTGGCGTAGGTAAAGAGGCCGACAACGGCGAACTTGAATACAGGGTCGATCCAAACTCAGAGAAAGATGCGAGACTCTTTATCTCGCGATTAAGCAAAGACGGAATACGAAAGGTCGCGCTCCATGCCGGAGCGGGGAAGACCCCGAACAGGTGGAACGTCGTCAACTTTGCAACCCTGGCTAACCTGCTGCACGACCAGCTTAATGTTGAGGTTTTCCTGACCGAAGGCCCGATGGACCGTGAGGTTATCGAAAATCTTGCAAACCTTATAAAATCTCCGTTCGTACGCGTGAGAAACAGGGCGATTGCTTTCGTTGCTGCCCTCTTGAAACAAATGGACCTTGTCATCACGAATGACACCGGCATAATGCATCTCGGAGCGGCTGTCGGCACGCCCACGCTTTCGCTTTTTGGACCCACCGATCCTCTGCAGTGGGCTCCTCTGGGTAAGAGGAACCGGTTTATCATGGGAAAGGACGGCGACATAAATACAATCGGGGTAGACAAGACGTTCGCGATGGCGAGAAAGGTACTTCAGTCAGGATTATAAGCGGATGGACTTTTTCTATGAAATTAAAGACCGGCTGCTCGAACGACTCTCCAAGATCGAATTCTCACAGGAGCCGATACATCTACTCCTCGCTATAATAACCGGTGTCCTGGCCGGATTCGGCGGCATCATATTCTACAAAATGATACAGCTGGTCGAACAGTTGATGTTCCACACCCCCGCCGGCTTCTTCGGCGTTGATAATCTTGTAAACCTTCAAGGTTGGCGGAGGTTCATTGTCATCCCCATCATACCTGCCGTAGGCGGACTTGTGGTCGGTTGGATTGTGCTTAAGCTGGCTCCCGATGCCGGAGGCGAGGGGGTCCCGATGGTTATAGAGAACGTTGCGAAGAAGGGCGGAGTCCTGAATCCTTTCCTGGCGATTACGAAGCTCGTTACGAGCGCAGTCTCAATCGGAAGCGGCGGGGCGGGAGGCCGTGAGGGTCCTGTCATAGCAATCGGCGGAGCCATAGGTTCGAGTGTCGGAAAAGTGTTCAGGCTCAACGAAGAACAGATGAAGTCGCTTGTCGGATGCGGGGCGGCCGCCGGATTAGCCGCAGTGTTCAATGCGCCGATCGGCGGAGCTTTGTTCGCCATGGAGGTCGTTATCGGCAGTCTCAACATGCAGACCTTTTCCCCCATCATCATCAGTTCGGTATTCGGCACATTCGTATCACGGACGATTTTAGGAAACAGGCCGGTTTTCATTATCCCCCATTTCGAACTGCGAAGCGGTTGGGAGTTGGTTTTCTACATCGTCCTCGGAGTTTTCGCCGGCTTCGTCGGAGTCTTTTTCGTCAAGCTGTTTTACGCAACCGAGGAGTTTTTCGAGAACAAGAAGTTCCCGGTACACAACAAGGTCTTGAAACCGGCAATCGGCGGACTGATAGTCGGAATAATCGGCATCTACTTCCCGGAGGTGTTTGGTTATACCTATCAGGGCGTAAATGCCTCTCTCTATAGTCGTGATTCATTCATGATTCTTGCCGCGCTTCTTCTGCTTAAACCGATTGCCACTTCCGTGTCACTCGGCAGCGGCGGTTCAGGTGGAACCCTCGCTCCATCCCTTTTTATAGGCGCGATGGCCGGCGGGGCCTTCGGCAATATAGTGAACATTATAGCTCCGGCCATTGCGGCACCACCGGGCGCGTATGCACTTGTCGGAATGGCTGCGGTTACGGGTTCCGTGGTGCAGGCTCCGCTCGCAGCTGCTATATTGGTTTTTGAGATGACGGATAAGTATGAAACCATCCTGCCCATCCTGCTTGCTGTTGTCGCCGCGACGGTTATTTCTAAGAAATATCTGAATGGTTCTATCTACACTATCAGCCTGAAACTAAAGGGACAGTTCCTCGATGTTTACGGAAGGGATGTGAACATATTGCGAAGCTTGAGTGTGCGCGATGTGATGCGCCCGCAGTTGGTAGCGGCTTCTGAATCGACACGCATTTCTGATCTCATCGAGATGATTCCTGAAACCAACGCCAGTGTGTTCCCGGTTATCAAGCATGACGGCACCCTTTCCGGCACGATTTCCTATGGTGATATCAGGCAAGCCCTGTCCGATGAATCTGTGAAGGATCTGATGGATATTCTTGTAGTGAAGGATATTCTCAACCCGACGAAACTGAGCGTGATGGAGGACCAGGATTTGTCTTCTGCCATGAAATTGCTTCTGGACGCCGGGTTGCCGTCGGTCCCGGTTATCAGAAAAGGTGATCAGCTTGCCGGGATGCTGTATCTCGTCGACGCCAACCAGGCATATGAGAAGAGACTTCTGATGAGTGAGATTTCAAACTGATGCTTACAAATGCCGAAATAAAGCGGCTCTCTGAATTGAAGGAGCGATCCGGCCGGAAGGAGCACGGACTCTTCTTCATAGAGGGGAAGCGTGCCGTCCAGGAAGCGTTGACCGGAGATGCGAGTATTGCGCAGGTCATAGTCAGTCTCGCGACACCGTCAAACAAGTTGTCCGAAATTTACTCCCTGGCCGCGGAGAAAGAGATACAGATCGAAGAGACCCCTG
This sequence comes from Bacteroidota bacterium, assembly GCA_021789755.1. GTDB lineage: Bacteria > Bacteroidota > Ignavibacteria > Kryptoniales > JAKASW01 > JAKASW01. The sequence goes on along the minus strand of JAJYJD010000071.1, from coordinate 753 downwards.
CAGCCAAGTTCACTAAGCTGTCATCGACAGAAACAAGCCAGGGAGTCATCGCGGTAGCGAAAATCCGCGAACTGCTCCCGGAGCAGCTACTGTCGGAGTTGCGGCCGAAAAGGAAGGCGACGGTCCTCGTGCTGGACAGGGTTTCGGATCCCGGTAATCTTGGAACGATTCTCAGGTCCGGCGCATGGTTTGGTGTGGACGGCGTGTTCATTGGGCAGGGGAGTGTCGACGCATACAATCCGAAAGTAGTGCGATCGGCGATGGCCGCGATCTGCCAGTTGGACGTTGCTCAGGAAGTCGTGCTGGCGGAGATCATATCGAAGTTGAAGGGACTTGGCTTTGCCGCCGCAGCCTCCACGCAGGATGCTGAATTGAGCTATGCGGAGTACGAATTCCCGATCAGGTCCGCGATAGTCTTCGGGTCGGAGGCTTCAGGCATCTCCGCAAATGTGGCTCGGCTATGTGAAGTGAAAATAGGAATTCCGCGCACCGGGAAAATGGAATCGCTCAACGTAGGCGTAGCGGCGTCGATAGTCCTTTCAGAGCTCGCACGCCAGCGATCAGCCCGCAGGAACAACTCCTAATCCGGGTTGGTCGTTCAAAAATATCCGCCCGTTTCTGTCTTCCGCCCCCACAAAGGGATCTTTGCTGACCAGCACGTTCCCGTCAAGGTCGATCCAGTCGGCAGGCGGTGCCAGGTGCGCGGCCGCCGTTCTCCGACTTCGCCGGAACGATAGGTGCGCTGTCTCTGGT
>JAJYJD010000070.1 GCA_021789755.1 Bacteroidota bacterium | reverse complement strand
GGGAGGATTGTCTATTCGTCAGTGCTTCCCGTTCTTTATCTTGTCGATCGCCTCGACAGCGCAGACGGCGGCGATGTTCACGATGGCGTTTACATCGCAACCCTGCTGCAGTACGTGCACGGGCTTCTTCATCCCCATAAGTATCGGGCCGAGCAGGGCAGCGCCTCCGATCTTGCCCATGAGCTTGTACGCGATGTTTCCCGCGTTCAAATCAGGGAAGATGAGAGTGTTTACGCCGCTTTTAAGCGAGGAGAACGGATATGATTCTTCCAGCTCGTCCGGCGACAGTGCAACATCCGCCTGGACTTCGCCGTCGATGACAAGCGCCGGATCAAGTTTGTGGGCGAGCGCTACTGCCTGTTGAACTTTAATCGATTGGGGAAGGCGTGTGTTGCCGAAGTTGCTGAAAGATAACATCGCGACTCTCGGTACCATGTTGAAGCGCTTGACGACTTCAGCCGTCATTATCGCGATCTCCGCCAGGTCATCCGCAGAAGGATCGATGTTGACGGTAGTGTCGGCGAAGAAGTACGTATCCCGCTTGGTCATCACTATGTAGAGTCCAGCGACCCTGGTTCTCTTCTCCTCCATGCCGATAACCTGGAGCGCGGGCCTGATAGTGTTGGGATAAGACTGAGTCAGTCCGGAGACCAGCCCGTCAGCATCACCCATGTGGACCATCAAGGCACCAAGATAGTTCGGCCGTTCGACATAACGTGCGGCTTCGGCGCGAGTCATTCCTTTCCGCTGTCGCATCGAGAAAAACTTGTCTATGTATTCCTCGCGTTTTTCGAACTGCATGGGATCGATCACTTCAATCCCCTCCATGTCGATTTTCATCTCGTCTGCCTTCATCTCGATTCGTGATTTCTTGCCGAGCAGGACTGGCTTCGCGATCTCTTCGTCTATGATGATCTGGGCAGCATGAAGGATCTTCGCTTCCTCACCCTCGGGAAACACGATTCTCATCCCGCTTCCCTGAGATTTCGTTATCGCCGTTCTGACGACGCTGCGTGTGATTCCCATTCTCTCCTCGAGCTGGAATTTGTATTTATCCCAGTCATCGATCTGAACACGAGCGGTCCCTGTTTCGACCGCGGCCTTCGCTACCGCGGGCGCGACCCAGGTGATGACTCGCGGGTCGAAAGGCTTCGGTATGATGTAGTCCTTGCCGAACTCGAGCTCGACGCCGCCGTAAGCGACTTTCACCGAATCCGGTACCGGCTCCTTTGCGAGGTGAGCCAGGGCGTTGACGGCTGCTATTTTCATCTCATCATTGATGTTTCGGGCGCGGACATCCAGCGCTCCCCTGAATATGAAAGGGAAACCGAGCACGTTGTTGACCTGGTTCGGATAGTCGCTACGGCCGGTTGCCATGATTACGTCTTTTCTCGCGTCCACGGCATCTTCGTAAGCTATTTCAGGGTCGGGGTTGGCCATCGCAAAGACAATCGGGGTGGACGCCATCGAGCGGACCATATCCTTTGTCACCACGTTCGCGACGGAGAGCCCGACGAACACGTCGGCGCCCGCAATTGCCTGGGCGAGCGTCCGGGATTTCGTATCCTGGGCGAACTGCACCTTGTAGGGGTTCATGTCGATCGGTCTTCCCTTATAGATGACTCCCTTCGAATCGCACATGATGACGTTCTCGAGCTTCGCGCCGAGCTTGATGTAGAGTTTCGTACATGCGATTGCGGCTGCGCCGGCGCCGTTAATCACAATTCTGACCTTTGAAATATCCTTGCGGGCTACTTCGAGCGCGTTGAGCAGGGCTGCAGAGCTGATGATCGCCGTTCCGTGCTGGTCGTCATGAAACACGGGGATGTTCATCGTCTCTTTCAGCGTCTCTTCGACCGTGAAACAGTCGGGTGCTTTGATGTCTTCGAGGTTTATTCCGCCGAACGTCGGCTCGAGCGCCTTAGCCACTGCGATTATTTCTTCAGGCGTCTTTGCATTGATCTCGATGTCGAACACATCTATATCCGCGAACCTTTTGAACAAAACTCCTTTTCCTTCCATCACCGGTTTTCCCGCAAGCGGTCCTATATTTCCAAGCCCGAGAACGGCCGTCCCGTTCGAAAGCACCGCGACAAGATTTCCTTTGGATGTGTATTCATAGGCCGCATCCGGGGTCTTGTCGATAACTCTGCAGACTTCGGCGACTCCCGGCGTATATGCCAGGGAGAGGTCGCGTTGTGTCATACATGGTTTTGTCGGCACAACTTCAACTTTTCCTCTTCTACCGGTTGAGTGGTATTGAAGAGCATCTTCTACACGGATTTTCATACATACTCCTTATTTAGAACTCGTCCAAAGGACCCCGACTTGCATCGGGACATGCCCGGACGTCTCGCTTTTGGCGGGGCGCTCGTGATTTGATTGTTGTCCTGCCGAAAAGTTAGTCAGTAGAAGCAGAAAGTTCAAAGCAGACGTTAGGCCTATACGATCGTGTGCCCATCCTTCCACCGCTTTCCTTGCTTAACCTTTTGCACTCTGCTATATTTTTTTAAACCTAATCCCAGTCAACTAACTTGCCAGCCGGAGAAACTTTTTGAAGGATATTGACGAAATAGAAGAAGCCGAAGGGATAAAGAAAGTCGAAGACATACCGACCCGTCTTCCCGTACTGCCACTGAGGGATTCTCTTATCCTGCCGTACATGCTTTTCCCAATTCTCGTTGGCCGCGAACAATCCGTGGAAGCAGTGGAACTCGCGGCGAAAGCGGACAAGTTCATACTGCTTATTGCTCAGAAGGACAGCAGTCTGGAAGATCCGTCTAAGGATGAATTGTATAAGGTCGGAACTGTTGCGAGAATTCTCCAGGTGCTTAAACTTCCCAATGGTCTCCTTAAAGTCCTTGTGGACGGTGTGGCTCAGACGTTTGTGAAGAAATACTACGATGACAAAGGCATACTCCATGCGGAACATTCTCCAAACACCAAGGCCCCGAAAAAAGACAGCTCGCTCGATGCCTATGTCAAACACGCGGCGCAATTGTTCCGCGATTATGTCAGGAACAGCAGGGACACACCACCCGAGACGATAATGTCTTTCGACAATATGAGCGAGACCGACAGGAAGTTCTACTATATACTCGCAAACATGGATTTATCGGTCCCCGACAAGATCGGGATATTCAGCCTGAAGTCCTTGCAGGAACAGTACGAGGCTCTGATAAAGCTCCTGATGGGCGAAATAAGCATACTGAAGATCGAGCAGGAAATTGACGACAAAGTCCAGGACAGCATACAAAAGAACCAGCGGAAGTATTACCTGCAGGAGCAAGTAAGAATAATGCAGGACGAGTTGGGCGATGAAAACCCTACCGGGGAGTTCGCTCAGCTGAAAGAGAAGATCGAAAAAGCGCGGATGTCCGAAGCTGCCAAGGCGAAAGCTATGGACGAGCTGGACAAATTGAAAAGGACGCAGGCGTTCTCGCCGGAGGCGACGGTAATCCGCAACTATCTCGACTGGCTACTGGATGTCCCGTGGTACAGGAAGACGAAAGACAATCTGGACATCAAGCATGTCGGAGAAATACTCGACGAAGACCACTATGGGCTTGAAAAGCCGAAGGAGCGAATCGTCGAGCAGATGGCAGTCCTGAATCTCGTGAAGGAAATGCGGTCACAGATAATTTGTTTCGTCGGTCCTCCGGGCGTCGGCAAGACGTCGCTGGCAAAATCGATAGCCCGCGCGCTGGGGAGGAATTTTGTCAGGCTCTCGCTGGGAGGAATCAGGGATGAAGCCGAGATTAGAGGTCACCGGCGCACGTATGTCGGATCGATGCCGGGCCGCATCATCCAGGCGATGAAGAAGGCGGCGGTCGTGAATCCGGTCATGCTCCTCGACGAGGTGGACAAGCTCGCATTTGACTTCCACGGAGATCCCTCGGCCGCGCTGCTGGAAGTCCTCGATCCCGAACAGAACCATTCTTTTCAGGATCATTACCTTGAAGTCGAGTATGACCTCTCAAAAGTCTTATTCATCACGACGGCGAACGTGCGTGAGAACATACCGGAACCGTTAGAAGACAGAATGGAGGTAATCGAGCTGCCGGGATATCTTGATTACGACAAAATGGAAATAGCTGGGCGGCATATTATTCCGAAACAGCTCAAAGCACACGGAATCGATGAGATATACGTGAAATGCAGCGATGTCGCCCTGATGAAAATTATCAGGGAATATACCTGGGAAGCGGGCGTGAGAAATCTTGAACGCGCCATCGCAGGCGTGTGCCGGAAAATTGCGAGAGAAATAGTCGTGCAGAGGAACGGGAAGGAAAAGAAGATCAGCCCGATAGTCGTCGATGAAAAGAAAGTGGAAGAGTTCCTGGGGGTGCCGAAGTTTCACTGGAAACAGATCGCAAAGAAAAACCGGGTTGGTGTGGCTCTGGGACTTGCGTGGACAAGCGGAGGTGGCGATATTCTTAACGTCGAAGCGATATTGGTAGAAGGACCGGACAGATTGCAGCTGACAGGACGGCTCGGTAACGTGATGCAGGAATCGGCGCGGGCTGCTCTTACATATGTGAGAGCCAACACGGCTCGGCTCGGCATCGCCAGGAATTTTTACAAAGGGAAGGAGGTTCATATTCACGTGCCTGAGGGAGCGACTCCGAAGGATGGACCTTCCGCCGGGATTACAATGTCGGTCGCTCTTATCTCGGCCGCGGGAAAGAAGCCTGTCCGGACTGACGTCGCGATGACGGGGGAGATTAATCTGAACGGTGAAGTACTTCCCATAGGGGGACTGATGGAAAAGATGCTGGCAGCCAAGCGATACGGTATCAAGAAAGTCCTCATCCCTAAAGAAAACCTTAAAGACCTCAGCGAGATTCCGGCTAAATTGAAGGAAGGGATCACGATAGTCCCGATAGAGAAGATTGAAGATGCCATAGAGCATGTATTCGGGCGAGAGCCGGAGAAGCGGAGCCCGGCCCGGAGGAAGAGATGAGCTATCTTGTAACCGCACGCAAGTGGCGGCCCATGCGGTTCGACGAAGTGACCGCCCAGGAACACGTCACGGTCACGATGAAGAACGCGATCATCCGCAACCGGATAGCTCACGCGTACCTTTTCAGCGGCCCGAGCGGTGTCGGCAAGACGACCACGGCCCGTATTTTCGCGAAGGCGATCAATTGTCAGAATGTCAAAGACGGCGAGCCGTGCAATGATTGCGATGTCTGCAAGGAAATCACCGAGGGGAGAAGCCTGGACGTGATCGAGATAGACGGAGCGTCCAACCGCGGTATCGACGAGATCAGGGATCTGCGTGAATCTGTCCGTTATTCACCGGCAAGGCTGAAGTACAAAGTCTACATAATAGATGAAGTGCATATGCTCACGAAGGAAGCGTTCAATGCGCTTCTGAAAACTCTCGAGGAGCCGCCGGCATACGCCATGTTTGTGCTCGCGACGACCGAGCCGCACAAGGTCATCCCGACCATTCTGACGCGCTGCCAGAGATTCGATTTCAAGAGAATTGAAATCGAGAAGATCATCGAGCGGCTTCGCTTTATCGCAAAGGAAGAGAAGATAAGCGTCGATGAGGAGTCGTTCGTTACGATCGCGAAAAAGGGCGACGGCTCCATGCGTGATGCGCTGAGTATTTTCGACCAGGTCGCGGCGTTCTGTGGAAACGACATCAGGCACGAGGTTGTAGTTAACGCTCTGAGTCTTGTCGACAGCGAGCTGTTCTTCAAAACGACCGAATTGATACAGAATAACGATTCAAAGGGGGCTGTGGAATTGGCGGCGGAGATTGTATCCCGCGGCTATGATACCGTCGATTTTCTGGAAGGCCTCTCGGAGCACATCAGGAATTTGCTCATCGCTTCAACCACTGAGAAGGCGGATCTCATAGAAGCATCCGAAGACTACAGGAAGAAATATCTCGAGACGGCGAAGAAGTTTGACCGGCTCGACCTGCTTCGGTTGCTGAAGACGACCAGCGAAGCGGTTCAGCAGATAAAATACGTGTCCCAGCCGAGGATCAAACTTGAGATGACGCTTCTCCAGCTCGTAAACATGGAACGTGGCGTCAGACTGCGGGAGCTTCTTCAGCAGGTGGACGAGCTAAAAAAAAACTTAACCGAACGTAAAGTCGGTATCGGGGCAACTCAATCGCCGCGCCCGGCGCAGGAAGAAGGGATGGCAAGCCCTTCGGTACGAGAGAATCGCCCGGCATTTTCAGAGCGTAAGGGACCGCACGTTGCAGCGCCCAGCCGGCCCGTGCCGCGCCCCCCCAACAAAAGTGCGGAAGAGAAGCCGTCACACGCGATGAGTGAATCGGCTTTCCAGGAGATCAATGTCCGTTGGGACGAGTTTCTTTTGAGCGTTAGAAAAGAGAGAATAGGAGTCTGGTCGCAGCTGATAAACATGAAGCCGCTGGGAGTACAGAACGGCTGGCTCATGCTCGGGGCGCCCAACGAAGTCGTGATAGGAATGACGAAACCGTACAAGACATACATCCAGGACGCCATTCTTAAGACTCTGGGAGCCCGCGTCGCGATTGATTTCAGAATCGTCAACACTGAACAACCCGTCGACACGAACAGCAACGATCCCCTTGTCAAGTATTTGAAGGATGAATTCGGTGCGGAGCCGCTCGAATCTTAAGACCGCCGTCTTCCTGCCTGCTCTGGCCCTCGCGGTGTTCGGACTGGTCCGGCCGGGCGAGGTGCGTGCCCAGGGAATCACTCTCGGCAAGTACGAGAACGATTTCCTTTCCATCGGCGTCGGGGGAAGAGCCCTCGGGATGGGAAGCGCTTACACCGCCGTTGCCAACGACGTCACGGCGGGTTACTGGAATCCGGCGGGATTGGCGAGGATCAAGTACCCGGAAATCATGCTCATGCACGACCAGCGATACGCCGATGCGGTGAGCTTCAATTATGGCGCCGGGGCGATGCCTCTGTCGAAAGATGAAACTGTCGGACTGAGTGTCATTGTACTCAGCGTGAGTGGAATCCCGAATACACAGCTCGCGGGGGTTGACGCGAATGGGAACCCTCTTCCTCCAACGGACAACTACACGGGCGGTCTTAGTCGTCTCAATTACGGGAAAATAACCTTCTTCAATGCGACCGACGTTGCACTGATCGGCAGTTACGCGAAACGATCGGGTGATAATTTTTCTTATGGCGCCAACGTCAAGTTCATCCGGCGAAGTATCGGTTCGACGTATGGCACCGGTATTGGATTCGACGTCGGGGCCCTGTACACTCCTTTCGTGAATTTCAATCTCGGCGCGGATCTGCAGAATGCCACGACTACGGTAGTTGCCTGGACTACGGGTACTACGGAACTCGCTCCCCCGACGCTCGCCACGGGAGCGAGTTACAGGTTGCCCATAGGTCCGGTAAAGGTGACGCCGGCGGTTGATCTCCTCTTCAATGCGGACAACATGGGAGCTTCGTCGACCGTACACCTGGGACCGTTGAGCGCGGACGTCCGTGCCGGGGCGGAGGTAAGCTACAAGGACGTCATCGCGATACGCGCCGGGTATAACGAAGTGAAGCAGTTCACCGTCGGGGCCGGCATCCGCCTCCCCAAACTCGAGATAGATTATTCGTTTGCGCGCTTTGCATATTCCGGGTCGCTCGGTGATACTCACCGCATATCGCTTGAACTTGTCCTCGAAGACGGCAATTAAAAACGCCTTTCCTCTGCTCCTCATCCTGGCCATGGGTTTCGCCTCATGCTCGGGTGATTACAGGCGTTTGACTTTCAATTCCGCCGAGAGGGACGCTTACTTAAAGCAATTGGAAACATTCAGACAGCGAAAGGACATGTTCTTCAGATCGGATTCATCTTCGCCGTTGACCGGAGCGCAGATAAAAGAATTCCATCACCTCGATTATTATCCCCCGAATCTTGAATTGATATTCAGAGTGAGACTTCTCGAGGAGAAATCGCCGGAGAGGATCGGCATTCCGTCAACAGCTGGCGAGACGAGGCCGGCGGTCAGGTACGGCAAGTTCAGTTTTGAAATCGCCGGCGAGAAATTGAGACTCTACGTCTATAAAATGATCGGAGACGAGTCGGACGAGCTCTTTCTCCCTTTTACCGATGAGACATGCGGGAAGACCTCCTACTCGGGTGGAAGGTATATCGACCTGAAAGAGAACGAATCAGGTGAGTACACGCTCGATTTCAATTACGCCTACAACCCTTATTGTGCATACAACCACAACTACAGTTGTCCAATCGTCCCGCAGGAAAACCATTTGAACGCTGCGATCGATGCGGGAGAAATGATATATTGAAATCAGGCTGAGTCGGGGCGGGTGAATAGTAGATAGACGTGAGTCAGTGGGCTGGCAATATGGATCGAACGTGGAAGTTGGGAAGTGACTCCCAGTGTGTTGCGACGTTTGGAATCCTCACTTCATTTGTCGTAAGGCTGCGTCCTTTGACTGCCTCTGTAACAAATGATTGCAGAATGCGAATAGTAGAATTAGATTAAAGCACATGCGAATTAATTTCAGAAATAGCCTGTATTTCGTGGCGGCGGGTTCAATCGCGGCATTGTTGTTGGTTTACGACTGGATCAGAATCTCGATTAATCTCGAAGACCCGGTTCTAAACGGGTTTCGGAGCCTGTTCACGATAGCGGCGTTCGTGTTCCTCTACGCTGCGATGAAGATTTTCCGGAACAAGAAGTCCGCCAAACCTCTTGAGACTCTTCGCAGGTTGGTGGCGTACGGATTCTTCTCTGCGGCTATAATTTCGACGTGGGGTGTAATCCTTGAAAGCAAAGGACGCTCGTCCGGAAGTTTTGTACCGGGGAACATAATGCAGCTGCTGGCGACGACGGTGTTCGCATTCGGAATCGCTGCTTTCGTCGTTGTTTTGCTTATGACGGTGAGCGACCTCATTTACATCAAGCCCGACAGGAAAGTCAGGAGAAGGTTCGAACTTTTCGTGATATTTGCGATGGGAGCGGCCTTCCTCAGTATATTTAACGGATCCGGCTTTCTTTCCGTCCTGCGAGACATAATGTTCGGCATCTCGGTGTTCATTGCCGTTCTCCACATCGTAAGCATGAACTGGATAGTCTTCCTCAGCAAGAAGGATAAATACAAATCACTGGTCCATTCTTTCGTGCTGATTGTCCTCTTCGGCTATTCGTACGCGTCGATCGGTCCCGCGGATCTGGCCGGCGGCGTTCTCGGTTTCTACAGCCCGCCGATGAGTGAGTTTTCCAAAATAGTCTTCTTGTTCCTTACGATATATTTCTCTCTCGCCTTCATCGTGACGATGTTCCACATTCCCACGAGCGGCGTATTTGAGAAGAAGAAGCGGGAGCTGGATTCGTATCAGAATCTCAGCAAAGTGATCACGAACGTTCTGGATACCACGGAGGTCCTTAACAATACCGTTGCGGTCGTAGGTGCCGTGACTCAGGCAAACAAGGTTTGGATTGAGCTCAGGTACGAGGACGGCGGCGGGACCCGGGAAGAATACAAGATTTCGGCGACACACCGGACGAGCCAGTACGAGCTATCGACGTTTGATTTCGACGAGGTACGGAAGGCCGTACGGGCAGACAAACGGGTTATCGTGCAGGACACCGACGAGTTTGCAAAGCTCAACCTGAAGGGCTTCCCGGCAAGGTCCCTCCTTGCCGTGCCGTTGACGGCGCACGACGATTTCATCGGGATGCTTTATGCCGCCCACGAGATGCCGTATGCATTCGACGACGAGGAAATTTCGACGGTTAGCGCCTTTGCCGACACAGCGGCCGTGGCAATCCAGAATTCGCTGCTTTTCACGAAGTCGATTGAGAACGAGAGGCTTCAGCACGAGCTCCGGATAGCTCATGAAATGCAGCTGAAGCTTCTCCCGACCTCTCTTCCCAGCTCGGACAAATTCGAGACCGATTTTCTTTCTTTCCCTGCATTCGAAGTGGGCGGTGACTATATTGACTGTTCGCGGATCGACGACAGGAGGTACGCCTTTGTGGTCGGCGACGTATCCGGAAAAGGGACGTCGGCTGCTTTCTACATGGCTTACATGAAGGGAGTTTTCCAGTCCCTGTCGTCTTCGGCGGGGTCGCCCCTGGAGTTCATGATGGCCGCAAACGAGGCTGTCGGAAGTACGCTCCAGAAGAGTTATTTCATAACGCTGATTTACATGGTGCTCGACGGCGGCACGGGAAAGATTTCGATCGTGCGTGCCGGGCACACCCCGGGCGTACTGGTAAGCAGCGACGGAGAAACCGGCGAGAAAACCTGTCGACTGATAAAGCCTGCAGGTTCCGGCCTGGGACTCGAGCAGGCCGGAGATTTCGGAAGGCACCTGGGCGAGGAGGATTTTGTTCTAGGACATGGCGACACACTGGTTTTTTATACCGACGGAATTACGGACCAGCGGAATCCGGACGGCGAAGAGTTCGGAGAACAGCGGTTCTACAATTTACTGAAGGAACTGAGCGGCGGATCACCTACCGAGATGAAGGGAGGCATCATCCGCGCTCTGGCCGAATTCTCACAGGGCACAGACGCGGTCGACGACACGACCGTGCTGATCTTGAAATGGAGATGATTTTGAAAGCAGATCGATGGTTCACCGTCCCATTCCGGGCGAGTGCCGGACGGGACCATTCCATCAAAGGTGGAGGAAATGATGAATGAGTTTAAAGTGCTGACTCGAGACTCGGGCAAGGCAGTTGTCATGGAGCTCCAGGGTTTCCTTGACGCCCATACTGCACCCGACCTTGAAAAGACATTTTCAGAACTCATGGCTAGCGGCAAATACAACATCGTCGTCAACTTTAACGGCCTTAATTACATTTCAAGCGCAGGTCTTGGCGTGTTCATGGCCTACATCGACGAGGTGCGGAGCAATCATGGCGACATCAAACTCGCTGGGATGCAGCAGAAAGTCTTCAATGTTTTCGATCTGCTGGGGTTTCCGTTTCTCTATGAGATCTATAAGGACCAGGATGAAGCGTTGAAAAAGTTCAATAATATCTGACGCCTTGAGTCGATAGGATTCAGAAGGCACTGTGAAAAGTTCCGGCAAAATAGAAGACTCGAAAGTTTTCAAGAGCACGACCAGCGCACTGGCAGGCGTGCGGGAATTCGTGAACGAGCGCGCGTTGTCGTTCGGTTTCGGAGACAAAGAGGTCTCCGAAATTACGCTCGCCGTCGACGAAGCCTGTACAAATGTGATAAAACATGCGTACAAGGGGAACCCCGATACGGAATTTGAAGTGAAGATACTTGCGAGCGGCGCCGAATTTCAGATCGTGGTTCGTGACTGGGGGGCAAGCTTTAAGCCGGAAGAAGTCCCGGTCCCGAACATAAAGGACAGATTCAAGAAGCACAAAGCCGGAGGGCTCGGCATCTTCCTTATGCGGAAGTTGATGGACACGGTGGAGTATCAAGGCAAGGATGCCTCAAATGAAGTAAGGCTCGTCCGCTACCTGAGAAATGAGCAAAAAACCTGAATCTGCTGCCCGCAGGCCCGCCATGGGCCGTGGCAGCGACCAAATCGTCGAGCTTACGTCTCTCATCGAGACCGCTAAGATTCTCAACTCCTCCCTCGATTACAAATTCATACTAAACCACATCATGCTTGCATCGATGGGCAAACTTGCGGTTTCCAAGACCGGAGCCGTTGTGCGTTCCGCAGCAGCGGCAGGCAGCGTGAGAGAGGAATTTATAAAGATCGGCAAGGGCATCGTTTTAACCGACGAGGTCATTGCGGAATTGTATTCTCTCGACCTGGAAGGCTCGGCTGGGGCAGCGGACGTCGGTAACTCGCTGGCGCATAAACTGGTGGAGGCCGGGGTCAGCAGGATATTTGCGATACGGACCTCTCACCGCTTGTTCGGCTACCTGTTCATAGGAAAGAAACTACTCGGTAAAGAATTCGTTCCGACTGAAATAGAATTCGTTTCCACCCTCTGCAACATAGCCGCCGCGGCGATTGAAAATGCTTTTGTTTTCCAGCAGTATAAAGACTCAAACTCCGAGCTGCAGCAACGGGTACAGGAGCTGCAAACGTTGTTCGAGCTGAGCAAGGAATTTAATCTGCTGATTGATGAAGCCCGCGCGATACGCACTCTGGAATTCGCGGTCATGGGGCAAACGGGCGCGAGGAAATATGCAATTTGCCTGGTTCACGATTCCAGGGGTCGCATTGTTGTGAACAGAATCCCGGGTATCGAAGAGTCCGACCTGCTCTCGTTCTGTTCTTCCGAATCGCCTGTGAGACTCGCGGAGCTTGCGCCTGACATGCCGGAGGCCGCCAGACTTCTTGAGAAGGGCGCTGAAGTGGTCGTCCCGTTTCAGCTGCAAGGCAAGACCGACGGGCTCCTGATACTCGGCGAAAGAGTGTCGCGGGCAAAGTATACCGATTCCGAAATCAGTTTCGTGTCGTCGTTGTGCAACCTTGCGGCGATGGCGATCGACAATGCCCGCCTGTTTCAGGAATCTCTCGCCAAGCAGCGTCTTGAAGAAGAGCTCAGCCTGGCTCATGCCATCCAGGAAAAGCTTCTGCCCAGGGACATGCCGGCCTTCATCGGTTGTGTTGTCAGCACTTTTCATATTCCGACGAAGCAGGTCGGCGGGGACTACTTTGATGTGATCAAGATGAACGAAAATACTATTTGTGTCGCCATTGCCGATGTGTCCGGCAAGGGCTTCCCGGCTGCCCTGCTTATGGCCAATCTTCAATCGGCATTCAGGGCGCTGATGGCGGCCGACCTCAGGATCGATCAGATAGCTGAACGGCTGAACAAAATCGTATACGATAACACCGACTACGATAGATTCATCACTTTCTTCGCGGCACTTTATGATTCCTCGGAAAAAAGCCTCTCCTACATAAACGCGGGGCATAATTATCCCTTCCTGATGAAGTTTGATGGGCGGGTCATAAGGCTGGACAAAGGCGGCCTGATGCTCGGCGTCCTGCCAAATGTCAAGTACGAGTCGGGACATGAGATCATCGAGGCGGGAGATTTCCTTTACATGTTTACGGACGGAGTTAACGAAGCTCTGAACGAAGAGGGCGAGCAGTTCACTGAAGAGCGCATCGCCGATCTGCTCAGGTTGAACGCAGGGCTGACGGCGGATGAGATACTGGAAACGGTCCGGAAGGAAGTCGCTTCATTTGTCGGCGACGCGCCGCAGAGCGACGATATAACTCAGGTCTGCGTCAGATTTCGGTAGGATCCTCTGCCGCTCACGCAGAGGGGCTGGCCTCGTCGGTCATCCCCGTAACCCTTTTATTCTCAAAATGTTAGCAAAACATTCATCTTAATTTCATACTGGGAAGGCAAATTTTACTTGGTGAATTTTTTAAACGCATCAGGTGTTAACAGTATCGAATAGAAAGCGATCGAACAGGGCAAACCTGAAGAGGAGAGGATAACACCAGTGTTACGTCGCGGGTTTCGCAGGCATGTGCAGGGGCAGTAAGAGGAAACATCGCGCATGGACAAAGAAAAAGAGTTCAAGAAATTTTTCCAATTCACAAGTCTGGTAACAGATGTATTTCCGCGACACGGCGCGCCTGTGCTCGACCTCGCCGTCCGGACTTTCCTTGGTAATGTATTTGTACTGAAGACGACCGAACATCAGGCAAGAAAGCAACTGAGGAAAACGACCAGGATCAGGCGAATCCTGGTTGCCGCCGACCTCAATATCGGCGATGCCATCATCGCAGGCGCCGCAGTAGCCGCGGTCCGGGAGATCTTTCCACAGGCGGAAATCGACTGTGTCATAAAAAGATCTGCCGAGAACCTTATCCGGGGGAATCCGCTGATATCAAATCTATACCCCGTGTATGAGGGAGCTCCGTTCCCCGTTCAAAGTGACCTTGCTGCCCTGACAAGCATATCAGCCAACGGGGGTTATGACCTCGTGATAAATTTCAGTCCCATGGTTGATGACCGGGTTTTCGGAAAGGGTCCGGTGGTCAATTACTCGCGGATGGCGGCAGCGCTCATAAGGAATGAAAGCCACCGGACCGATGTCGTGAACAACGTCGTGTACCAGTCGTACGATTTCGTCGGCAGGCT